>JASLXI010000158.1 GCA_030740415.1 Dehalococcoidia bacterium | reverse complement strand
CAACGTGGCACAACGGATTTCTGACGTTGAGCAACTCGGCAACCTCGCGGGACGGTATCAGACCGTGGCTGAGTTTCTGGCAGACCTCAGCCTTGATCCTCCGGTCAGCACCGGGGACCTAGCGGGGCCTCCCTACAAGGACGAGGACTGGCTGGTTCTATCTACCATCCACTCCTCCAAGGGTCTGGAGTGGGACGCTGTATACCTAATACATGCTGCCGACGGATTTCTGCCGTCAGACATGGCCACAGGCAGCGAAGAAGAGATAGAGGAGGAGTTGAGGTTGACTTACGTGGCGACTACCAGGGCAAGGGATTTCCTGTACGTTGTATGGCCACTTCGCTATTACCACAGGGACCGCGGCATATCGGACCGGCATGGTTATGCCCAGCGATGTCGGTTCTTTAGCCAAGAAGTGCTTGGGACAATGGAGCAAATCTCTGATGGAGAAGGATCTGAACTGAGATTTAAGGATACCAATGGAAGGACAAGTTTAGACGTTAATCGGCAAATCCTTGATATATGGAGGTGACAGTCGTTTCGCAAGAGTGACAACCAGCGTCCGCACTCAGCAACGATTCGCTGTTATCATCTCTGAGCGCGCTCAGGCTGAGGAACTGTTACCGTCCCGTCGTACATCTGTCGGGTGAGTTGCAAGTGGCCCACATGCGCGCTTGGCGGACCATTGCAGCCAGCAGGTACACTGGACCCTTCGTGACTCACCCTGAGCGTCCCGGGTCTCATGGAACTCAGCCCCCCCCGTTTGCGGGCCTTTACGTTCCGGGATTGTTCATCGTTTTCCAACTGGCGGAGAACAGGAGCAACATGAAGATGCCAAGCAGGTTCGAGAATCAACCGCTTTCAGGGTCTATGGGTTAGGCAGATAACGAGGTGCCGATGAGGCTCCCCACACCAAAGGTGACCGCCGCGGCCATGCCTCCAGCAATGCCCATTCTCAGGGCTCCCCAAACGGCGTTTCTATTAGTCATCCACGCCAGCACCCCTCCCGCGGTCAGGAGCGCTCCGGCACTGAGGGCAGCGCTTAGCGGAACGACCAGAGTGTCTGCCCTGAAAATGTATGGAAGGATGGGAACCAGGGCTCCTGTAACAAAGGCACCAAAAGAGCTGAAACTCGCTCCCCAAGGGGAACCCAATTCGGAGGGGTTAAGCCCCAGTTCTTCTCGGGTCATGGTGTCTAGGGCTATGTCTGGGTCTGCCATGACCCGTTTAGCTATGAGCCAGGCCTCTTCTTGGGAGAGCCCCTTTGCTTGATAGATAAGGGCCAATTCCTCTTCCTCCTCTTCGGGCCACATCTCGATCTCTGCCCGTTCCATGCTTATCTTATGTTCGTACATGTCTCTCTGAGAACGCACAGAGACGTACTCTCCAGCTGCCATGGAGAAGGCCCCCGCCAGCAGGCCTGCGACCCCTGCCAGTAATACGATGCCTGAGTCGCTAGTGCCGCCCGCTACACCCATAACCAAGCTGAAGTTGGATACAAGGCCATCGTTTACTCCCAGCACAGCAGCCCGCAAGCTGCCGCTGGTGCCGTTATATTGCCCTCTCTCGGCTCGTACCGTCTTTATGCCACCCTGCCCGCTCGACAGGCCCCGCAGGGCACGACCGTGGCCTCGTTCCTCTTTGACTAGGTCATAGGCTTCTGAGTCCTGCGCGTAGGTATCAATCTCTTTGGACTCTCCCCGTAGAAGCAGAGGGACCATTCTGTGTGTGCCAAATCTCTGGGCGGCCCATTTGAGCAAGCGAAGCCGAACTCCTCCTGTGGCTACGAAAGGCGTATCGGGGCTCATACCCAGCTTTTCAGCCCACCTTGACGCATGACGCATCTCTGACTGGGCTAACTGTCGAAACACATCTGCCCTTTCGGAGTTCTTTTCTGTAGCAGCCATGGCCTCGTACACGGCAGCTGCTTTCAGCTCGCCCTTCAGGTACGATTTGTATGTGGCTTGACGCTGTCTATCGTCCAACCCCCCCCCGTCTCCTTTCTGGCTGTGGCTTATCACACACTTGGTCGCACCGTATGTTATAAGTATAACGAGCGTGTTACAACCACACCGAGAGTTGCGGAGAGGGATTACAGAGGGTGGTATGCAGGTTAGAGCCTTAACCGGCAGCGCACTTTCTGTGCATATCGGGCATCTATCCAGAACGAGGCAACATTTATAATCATCAGCATCTGGAACGATTATCAGTTAAGACATTCCTTAATCTGTCCGAAGTGTCGGTCCGCGTGTAGAGTCCTTAACCCCTTATCCGATAATCCTATCGGGGTTTTGAGCGTCTTGGGTCCTGATCACATACTCCCATATTGTAAGAGTGATCGAAAGGCCCCAGGATATATCGACAAAACGACAAAGAGTAGCGTACCCCAGAACAAGGACATATTGGATAGATTGATTATGCATCTTAGAAGAATACCTTCTCTTCAAGGGAAGCCTGTCACAAACAGTCTGTCATGGCTGTTGAGAGACTGGTACAAGAATTGATGGGCGATAACGTAGGAAGGGTTCCGCTGGGGGACTGTGATGAAACTGAAGTCTATACCGCTTGTGTGATGAATGATATGTACAGCGATGTTTGGATTTCGGAGGCGAGAGGGGGGGGGCTTAATGCCTAGTCTAGCCGCTTTTGTTGAGGAACTAAACTCCAAGGCGCCTCAAATAACTATTCTCCCTTGCTGGTTTTAAAGGCCTGTGCCGCACGGTGTGAACTGGTCTCTGGAATCAACAGTCCTCCTATCAACAGTGTGAGAGGAAAGGCCACTACGCTCAGCAGCCCGATTTGAAGGGAGCCTGTGAACTGCTGAACAGCTCCTACGAGGGGTGGGCCCATAGCGCCCACAATGGGCAGGAGGGTCATGGACAGACCTGTGGCCACAGCGGTCTCCCTTGGAGCCAATCGAAGGTCGAACGGAATGGTCCGTATGATGGGGACCCAGACCATAGCATTCCAACCTGCAACAAGAAGGAGAATTCCTGCCAACACAGGCAGCTTCGTGGTGAAGAGGGCCACGTAGATTGGAGGCAGCAGAATGCCCGGCACCCACAGGAACGGCTTTCGGCGGCCAAGGAGATTTGAGAGAGGCCCAGCGAGGAAAGAGGCGGCAATGCCACCTGCGGGGAAGAGGGTCATGAGCATGCCTACATCGGTCAAGGAGAGATTGAGGGAGTCCAGGGCAAGGGTGGGCCAGAAGGTCATAACAGAGCCGAAAGCCAGTGCAGCACCAGATGGGGCAGCGGCCAGCACCCAAAGGAACTTGTGTTCTCGCAACACACTGATTGGGGATCTTCTTTGAGAAGGGTCCACCTCCGGCG
>JASLXI010000157.1:251-3337 GCA_030740415.1 Dehalococcoidia bacterium | reverse complement strand
CTACGACAAGGGGTGCTACATAGGCCAGGAGGTGGTGCTGCGTCTGAACACCTACAAGAAGGTGCAGAAGCATCTCATGGGAATCACCTTTGAGAATGACCGTCCTGCAAACGACTCCCGTCTGGAAATCGAGGGCAAGGACGCGGGGTTTCTCACATCGGTGGTGGACTCTCGCATATTAGGCCATACCCTCGCTCTGGGATATGTGAAGAGCAGCTTCGCGGAGGCGGGTCAAGAAGTCGCTGCGAGAGCCGGCGACAGGGTGATAAGGGGCAGGGTTGTCGAACTGCCGGTAAAGAAAACCTAACGTCGGTTCCCCACGGCCTGTTCAGAGGCCTAGCAGCGATATTCCCCCGTCGACCACAAGGACCTGACCTCGTATCATCTCGGCCTCATCTCCACACAGGAACGTCACCACACGGGCCATGTCTTCAGCCGTGACCAAGCGTCCCGCGGGCGTGCGTTTGAGAGAATCACCGACCATCTCCTCACGATTCGGGAAATGCCTCAATGCATCTGTATCCACGACCCCACCAGCGACCGCGTTCACGACAATGCCTCTAGGTGCAAGTTCCACCGCGAGATAGCGGGTGAGAGCCTCCAACCCAGCCTTGGATACCCCCACGGCCAGGTAATTGGGGAGGACAAGGTGAGAGCCTAAACTGGTTATGTTGACTATGCGGCCCCCGTCGTACATCATGGTTGCCGCTTCCTTGGCACATAGCCAGGGTGCTCTGGTGTTGATGTCCAGGGTCCAGTCCCAATGCTTGGTCTCCAGGTCTAGGGCAGACCTCTGCACTCCTGAAGCGGCGTTATTTACCAGAATATCCAGCCGCCCGAACTCCTTTTCTACGCGCTGGAACATCTGTCGGACTCTGGCTGGCTCTCCCAGGTGAGCTCTTGAGGAAAGGCAACGCACTCCCAGAGCACGTATCTCATCGGCAGTCGTCCTGGCTTCCCGGTAGTTACGGGCGTAGTTGACGATGACGTCCGCACCCTGACGGGCTAACTCCAGGGAGATTGCTTTGCCGATTCCCCTGGAACCGCCAGTAACCAGAGCTATTTTTCCATTGAGGGGCATAACAGGTTCACAGATTACCCAGGAGTCCTCACAGCTCTATACCGCCGTCCACCCGTATCACTTCTCCGGTTATGTAGTTAGCCTCCTCGCTGGCCAGATAGCCAACCATGTTGGCCACGTCGTCTACGCTACCGAAGCGGTTTTGAGGAATCCTGGAGAAAATCAACTCTTTGAATTCCTGAGATAGATCGGCTACGATCTCGGTGGCAATATAACCCGGAGCTACGGAGTTAACGGTGATGTTGCGGGATGCTACCTCTTTGGCAATGCTCCTGGAGAAGGCTATTACCCCAGCCTTGGAAGCAGCATAGTTGGATTGACCCGGGTTGCCTTCCAGGCCCACCACTGATACCACGTTGATTATGCGTCCCCACCGCTTGCGTACCATGAACCTGAGGACGGCCTTTGTGCAGTTGTACGTCCCCTTGAGATTGGTATCGATGACTTCATCCCAGACCTCTTCGGTCATACGCATCAGCAGACCGTCGTGGATGATGCCAGCGTTGTTCACCAGAATATCTACACTGCCCCAAGAGTCCACAATCCGCTTGACCATATCCTCTACCTCGCCGCTTCGAGACACGTCTGCACCCACGGCCATGGCCTCGCCACCCATCTCGGCCACTGCATCCACCACCCACCTGGCGGCCTCATCATTGGCCTTGTAGTTGATTGCCACCTTTGCGCCTTGCTTTGCCAGTGCGAGGACAATTGCTCTACCTATTCCCCTGGATCCCCCGGTGATGAGGGCCACTTTCCCGTCTATGCTCAAGCTATTTCTCCTGCTCATCCCTCACATTCATTCGCACTAGGGCCAGTTCTCGACCCATCAACTCCACCAAGTTCCTTTCCAGGGCTATACAGGCCATGTCGATGGCCGCGGTGACGGATGGAGCCTTGGACCTGCCATGCCCCACGATGGCCACACCATTCAAGCCCAGAAGGGGCCCACCACCCAGGTGCTCAACGTAGTTGGTGAGATTAGCCAACTCGCCGAGGAGTTCTCCAGCCATCCTATCGACCCCATTCGGAGCCCTTGCCCTGAGATATTCCACCACCGCCGTCCCCAGACCTTCCGCGAATTTCATGAGGATATTGCCAACGAAACCATCGCAGACCACCACATTGGCCTTTCCCAGAGGGACATCCATTCCCTCCACATTCCCTATGAAGTTCAGGCTGCTCTGTTGAAAAAGCTGGTAGGCCTCTCTGACCTGTCGGTTGCCCTTCCCCTCCTCTGATCCCACACTGAGTAGGGCGACGCTCGGATTGTCAATATCCAGAAAGACCTTAGCAAATACGGAGCCTAGTACGCCATGGTTCAGCAACTGGGACGGACGACTATCGATACTGCCACCTAGATCCACAAGGGTCGTCTTGGGAGCCAAGCCCAGAAACGGGCCACCCAGAGCAGGTCTCTCTATCCCTTCCAGGTTTCCTAGGGCAATCACTCCCGTGGCCATTGCCGCTCCAGTGGAGCCCATCGTCACGTAGGCGTGCGCCTTGCCCTCTCTTACCAGCCCCGCGGCCACGACCATAGAGGCTCCGGGCTTGGAGCGGAGGGCTTCCAGAGGATGCTCCTCTTCTGTTATCACTCCCTGGGACGGAACGACCTGAAGGGTGGCAGGAACAGGCGAAGGCATGCTAACTTCAATTGCCTCCGGCTCTCCCACCAACAACACGTCCACATCGCCCCGAGCCGCTGCGTCAACAGCGCCCCGTACTATCTCTCCTGGGGCGTGGTCGCCTCCCATAGCATCCACGGCTATGCAATATCTGGGCCTATCTTGCGAACTGGTCACTGGATCACACCCCTGCCGTTCTCAATGGGCATTGTAACCCATGCCTCTCCGTTTATCACCTCTCTGCCTTCCTCATTGCGGCACCCTACGGAGCATGTCATGTGAACATCGCCGTTCTCTTCAACCAGCTTAACGACTTCCCCAAAGGTAGATACGCTATCTCCTGGATACACCGGGGAGCGAAAGCGTGTCTTGAGCCCCCC
>JASLXI010000157.1:0-241 GCA_030740415.1 Dehalococcoidia bacterium | reverse complement strand
CGGTCTCCAGCCAGTGACGCCCGAAAGCCTGAGCCATCATCTCAGATACGTATGCAAGGACCAGCATGCCGTGGGCCACAATCTGGCCGAAGTGAGTATCGGCAGCAAATTTCTGATCCAGATGGAGAGGATTATGGTCGCCGCTGGCTTCGGCATAGGCGTTAATATACTCCTGAGTCACCACTTTGCTTATAGAGGGAAGCGCACTGCCAAGCTTCATTGAACGCTATCTCCGTCCTGG
>JASLXI010000156.1 GCA_030740415.1 Dehalococcoidia bacterium | reverse complement strand
AGGAAAGTGATGCCCAGTAGGGCGATTCCCGCCGGGCGAAGTGTACTGGACTGCATGGTAATGCCAACGGCGATGATGCCTATGGAGTACACCGTCCACAGAACAATCAGTGACAGGTGCTTGGTGCTTGTGAAATCCGTCCACATTAGGTTCCGCTACGTCTGCTGGGAGCCATGATCTGGGCCTCGATGCCTGAGGTATTCTCCTACCATTGACACCCGTCCCGCTCACACTACAATGGCTTCCAACTAATGGTCTGTGAGGGCTATATTGAGCGGACTGCTGTCCGGGTTGCGCGTCATAGACTCCACTACCATGGTGGCCATGCCCACCGCTATGCACATCATGGCTGAGATGGGAGCGGAGGTGGTCAAGGTAGAGAGCCACACCCTGAGACGTGGCGAAGGCGGGATACTACCTGAGAATGAACTGGGTGAGCGACCCTGGGACCGCGAGGGTAGCTTCAACGTCCTCCAGCGAAGCAAGCTGGGAGTAACTCTGAACTTGCGCGCCGACGAAGGCATTGAAGCGTTCAGGGACCTAGTGCGTGTCAGCGATGTATTGGTGGAAAACAACCGGGCAGGCACCATGGACAGGCTGGGTCTCGGCTACCAGGACCTGCGGAACATAAGACCCGACCTCATCTATCTGTCCAACACAGGCTTCGGCTACACCGGCCCGTGGCGTCGCTACGCTGGCATAGGCAGAATGTTCGAACTGACATGCGGCTTAAGCCAATTCACAGGCTATCCTGACGAAGGGCCCAGACGTGTCGGCGCATCCTTTTTTGATCTCCACGTCGGTTGGACGGCAGTCTTTGCCATCCTGACTGCACTGCACCACAGGAAGCAGACGGGCACGGGCCAGTGGATCGACTTTGCCATGTACCAGATAGGCGTTTCCACCATAGGTGACGCGATTCTGGACTACGTCGCCAACGATCGGAACGGCGGACTGATGGGCAACCGCCATTCGTTCCAGTCTCCCCACGGCGTTTATCCATGCCGGGGCGAAGACAAATGGATCGCCATCGCGCCGGAAACGGACGCCCACTGGGATGCCTTGTGCGGCATCATGGGAAGCCCTCCCTGGACACTTGAGGAGAAGTTTGCAGACCCGCTTTCTCGCTGGCACAACCAGGATGAAATGGACAAGTTGCTGGGCGGATGGACCCTGGGTTACGACCATACGGAGCTGATGCTCCTGCTTCAGGAGGCCGGTGTCCCTGCCGGCGCGGTATTGAACAGCGGTGAACTGTTCAACGACCCTCACCTCAAGGACAGGGGATTCTACGAAAGGGTTGACCACCACCCTGATAGCGGCCTGGGTGTCCGTGCCTACTTCAGCCGCCCGTGGAAAATGTCCGAGACACCCGCCTCCATTAGCATGCCAGCCCCTATGCTGGGAGAGCACAACGAACTGGTCTTGGGAGACCTGTTGGGGAGAAGCGAGCCGGAGTTGGCGGAACTCTATGAGGCAGGTGTGGTTGGCAAGGAGCCATCCGACCCACGGTTCAACGCGCCGCCAACCCTGGAACGGCTGATGGCTGACGGCACCGCAATCGGCTACGATCCGGACTATATGAAGGCGCAAGGGGGTTGAGTGATATGGATGCGTCACAATCGGGTCGGCAGCGCATCATAGACCTGAGCACCAACGTGGCCGGACCCTTCGGCGCCAAGCTGTTTGCTGACTACGGTGCTGACGTTATCAAGGTGGAATCGCCACGCGTGGGAGACCCGGCGCGGAGAACAGGCCCTTTCTTTCATGATGACCCCCATCTGGAAAAAAGCCTCCTGTTCATGTACCTCAACAACAACAAGCGCGGCATCACGTTGGACATACGGACCGCAGCAGGGCGGGACGCCTTCCGCTCCTTGATCGAAAGCGCAGACGCGCTGATCGAAAACTGCGCTCCCGGATATCTGAGCGGATTGGGGCTGGGATACAAAGACCTGGAGAATATCAACCCGCAGTTGGTCGTTACGTCCGTGACCTCCTTTGGCCAGTCAGGACCCTATAGTGGCTATGCCGGCAACGACCTGGTCCACTATGCGATGAGTGGCTTGATGTACGCCAGCGGTGCCTACGACCGCGAACCTCTGAAGCACGGCCATCCTCAGAGCTTGTACATGGGCGGCATGACGGCGGCTTATGCAACGTCCGCCGCACTGTTCGGCAGATCACTCATTGGACGGGGCCAGCACGTGGACCTCTCGCTTCAGGAGGTAGTGGCCTCCCACCACTACCCAGGTCCAACACGATACGCATACACCGGCGTTATCGAGCGGCGTGCGTCCAAAGTTGAGGGTGGCTCTCTCAAGGGCACGCGCTTTGAAGGCATCGTGCCCGCCAGCGACGGCTACATCGGACCGTCCACGCAGAAAGGAAGGCAGCGCCCGCCCTTCTCCGAGTACGCCGCGCTCTTGGGCCGACCTGATATCGACGATCCCAAGTTCGCGACGCCTCAGCTGCGAAACCAAAATGCCCAAGAGCTGGACGACGTGATCCTGCCCATCCTGCGCGAGTGGAGCAAATTCGATTATTTCAACACCACCATGTCAGACGACTGGGTGGCCGGTGTGGTGCAGACTCCCGAAGACCTGATCAACTGCCCGCAGTTAGAGGAACGCGACTACTGGGCGGAGATCGACCACCCTGTGATAGGCAAGATCAAGGTTCCGGGAGAGGTCTTCCGACTACCTGAAAGTCCGTGGAGCCTGCGCAGTCCAGCCCCCTTGCTTGGACAGCACAACGAAGATGTCCTGTGCGGGGATCTGGGATACACCAGACAGGACCTCGTTCTACTGCGTCAGCAGGGTGTTATCTAAGCTACCATCGGCAGCCTCTGGTTGGGTATCTCAGATCACCGTCAAGCACAGCCGCTCACGGCAACTCCCCCTCATGCGCGACTCGACTCCGTGTGTCTGAATCCCTCCCGCATCCTGAGCGAAGTCGAAGGGAAGCAAACAAGCCAGAGTAGGCTCAGTTCGTGTCCTGAGTGTAGTGGTCGAAACGCAGCGCAGCGTCTTCCATAGCTCGCTCCACATCCTCGGCCAGCATGTAGCCCTCTTCAACCAGGGACTGGCTGGCCCTCTCAACCCGCTCCAGATAGTCCTCTCTTGTGATGTAGCGCTCCTCGATGGATAAGCGCGGGGCTCCTAATGACTCCCGGTCGCCGCGGGTTGCTGGAAACGGCAAGGTCCACCCTGCCAGGCCGCCTGAGATGCCAATGTAGAGTTCGGGGTTGCCTATGCTGGGGTGCCGCAAGTTCCACCCGGTGTATGTGGCTACGGGAACGGTCAGGACGGGAAGGCGGATGCCTGCTATCTCGTTGCAGTCGTCATCGACAG
>JASLXI010000155.1 GCA_030740415.1 Dehalococcoidia bacterium | reverse complement strand
CTTCTGCGGTCATTGTGAGCGAGGTCAGTTCCAGATAAGTGGCGTACTTGGACCTCACCCTGGGTCTCTGCCACTCCCAGGATGCATCGATGACACCCAATCGTGTCAGAGAACCCAGCACGGTCTCCACGCCAGCACCTAAGGCCCTGATCACGACCTCCCGCCTGACCTTTCTCCTGTTGGTGAGATAAGACACGACTCTACCCTGAGCCGTGGTCAGTTTGAGCTCTGGTGTGGGATTATTCACAGAAAGGTAACTATTAGCGCGTACGGAATAACCCGGAGGAAACATCAGCGCCGCGCAATCGAAAAGCGGGGCCATGTAATAGTCGCTAACCCACCTGGCCAGTGCCAACTCGTGGAAAGATAGAACGGACTGAGGGTATGTCAGGCGCGCAATTTCCCTGGTCTCCGTTATCTGGGGCTCGCTGGAAAGTCGGAAAACGACCCCGGACAGTACCCGAGGCCCAAAGGGCACCTGAACCAAATGGCCCGGGGAGACGGAAATCCCGGAAGGAATGGAGTAAGTGAAGGTACGGTCGTACCCCGCCGGGGCATCAACAGCCACCTCGGCGTACTTCGTCATTTTACGATTGTCCCCTGCCCCTGCGAAGCTGATAGGGGCTTCGACTCTTGCTATCTACCGCGGCTTCTATCTTCCTTGATACGAGCTGCCCTGCCGTAGCGACCCCGCAGGTAGTACAACCGAGCTTGACGAGCACGCCCGTGCCGTACGACTTCCACCGAATCAACAAGGGGTGAGTAGTAGGCGAAGGTACGCTCGACCCCTATTCCGTAGGAGACACGCCGGACAGTGAAGGTAGTCCCCGGCCCACCACCCCTGCTACGAATCACGGTTCCCTGAAATGCCTGGAGCCTCTCACGATCACCCTCTTTTATGCGGATGGTGACCTTGACGGTGTCGCCAGACCTGAACGCCTGAATTTTTTCGTTGGGAGAAAGGGATACAACAGTATCTACATCCATCTGACAGTCCTTCTCTGTTAACTCAATCTTTCCGCATACGACGAATTACGTCTGGTATTGTACAAGGTGTGGCTTCGAAGAACAAGACGCCCTATCGATCCATAGGCAGCACTGAGTCTGCGTTGTCTCTTAGGAAGCGTCCGTGGCCTGCGTGCCCGGATTACGCACCCGATGGTTTGTTACGGTCATTCCCATCCCAAACAGGGAGCCAAGCCTTGAAGAGGGTGCAAAGCACGCCTAACGCAAGAATGGCGACTGACTGAGGTCTAGAAGAAGATGATCCCCAGCAGAGCCACGAACACGGCTAGCCCTCCCCACATCATCACCGTGATGCCCACCAGATATCCTACACCTCGCACTGCCAGGACCAAGCTTCGTGGTCTCCCCAGGAACCACCCGAGGAGCATCCCGTAAAGAGGCAACAGTATGATCCCGAAAATCAGCCAGGAGCCCACGGGACTCAGAGCTCCCCTTACCCAGTCGTCTATGAACATAGCCCTCTACTCTTCCTCACTTATTTCAATCACTGGTACTACCTTGCCAATTCCTCAGAGACACAGCCTCAGGGCCCGGGTAAGAGGTCCCTGTCCCGCCGCCGAGCCTTCCTGATGCTTGCTGGCGGTGGCGGTGGTGCCGCCTCACTGGCCCTGACCACATCCCCCGGCTCCTCTTCCTCACTTATTTCAATCACTGGTACTACCTTGCCAATCACGGTAAAGAGCAGAACCACCACGCAGACAGTACCTATGACAGAGGACACTTCAATCCATGAGGGCCAGTAGGCGCCAGGCACTGCTCGGTAGAGGGAAAATTCGGGCTGCATGAGTCCCTCCACCACAAAGAGGGTCTTCTCAAGTAGAGTTCCAAGCAGCGGGAACAGGGCCGCAATGGCGGTGCGGTGAATGTTGAAGAGTGACGGCCATATCCTCTGAGCCCCCAGGTAGGCCAGGGACCCGACTACCATCGCTATGGCCAGCCAGTAGAGAGGCGTTTCCACTTTGTGATGGACAACAGCGTTCAACGACACGGGCGAGGCGTATAGCCCTGTAAGGATCACCTGGATCTGGAGCCACAGGAACAATATACCCATGATGATCAAGAAGAAGGTGAGCCTATTGAAAACGGCGTCTGGTAGGAGCTCATGCCACCCATAGATGCGCCTAAACAAATAGGCCACCACAATGACGCCGCTCAGGGCTGAGGTGAGAGCTATGCTGAGGAATGTAGGCCCCTGGATCCCTCCGAAGAAGCCTGGCATGGTTGGAACCACGGCAAACAGCCATGGAATGACGCCCCCGTGCAGGAAAAGTGGCGCCAGGATGATGACGCACAAGGCCAACCACCATACCATCTTGTCGGTCTTCTCATCTTGTTCTGGATGGTACCCCATGAGGAGAAGGTCATAGACAGGAGCGAGGAACACGGGTACCTTGCTACGAATGACGTACAAGTCCCTGCGGATGGTCAAAAGTATGTAGGTCGCGGTTAGTACGAAGTAGAGGGTAATGACGGTCACGTCCCAGGCTAGGGGGGAGGAAAACACTGTCCAGGGATAAGCCTGGAGGATGCTTATGACCATCCGGTCTGGCCGTCCAAGGTGGAAGACGATGAACAAGGCTGCCATGCTCAGGGCAAAGAGGGTAAGGAGCTCTGCCATCCGGGCCACCGGCCTAAAAGTTGTCAAATCAAAAAGCCTCACGGCGGCAGATATGATAATCCCGCCATGAGCTATGCCTATCCACCATATGTAAGCACCTATGAACAGTCCCCACGGCGAACCGCCACCAGGCCCCCAGTCAGCGAGGGAAGTAGTTATCAAACCGTTGCCGAGAGCGAAGGACCAGGCATAGACAAACCAGAGCACCCCTCCGGTAGTAGCACCCAGAGCCAAATAGAACTTCAGGGAAGGAGCGGCAAAGGTTTTCAGTATTAGATTCTCTTTAGTCTGAGCATCCATTTTGATCAGCCTCCGAATATGCGCATAAACCAGGGACGGGGACCTCCCAGTACCGTTCCACGTTCGTCCACCCATCCCCAGTCCTCGTAGGTTATGGGGCCATCCACCTGCTTGGCATTCTTGGAGGGTTGATGGCCTATATACAGGATGTTTGGCCCCGTTCCCACCTCGTCCAGGAGGCGAAACGTAGAAAGGATGCCGCCTTTTTCCTTGCGCTTCTTGCTCAGGTACTGATTTGGCGGACTGTTGGGATCATTCATATCACCGAAGAATATGGCGTCGTGGGGACAATTCTGCTGGCAGGCCGTAGTGCCCTGTTTGCTCTCACTGTCCTGCCTCTGGGGACAGAAGGTACACTTGCCCATCACTCCTCTAGGAGGGTTGTGCGCCACAGTCTGGCCGCGGTAGTCCTTGCG
>JASLXI010000154.1 GCA_030740415.1 Dehalococcoidia bacterium | reverse complement strand
TCGAATATGTCATCTTCCAGGGTCAGTTCGTAGCCCTCCTCTAGAATGATGGAAGCCAGGAAGAACAGATTGAGACCGAGGAAGACCAGAGGGAGCCAGTGGGCCCGTAGGGATCTGCCTATCTTGGCGAGAAGCGTAACGGTCGGTGCTTGGTTCAATGAGTCCATCTATTGCGGGTTAGCCTAGTGAAGATCGGGGTAGGGGTGTACCATGAGTATAGCAGGCTGATTGGTGTCAAGGAATGCAAAGGGTGTCATGCAAAAGCTTTGTATGACACCCTTCCACTTTGATATTCAGGTTGTTGAGGCTTGATTCTTGAGGAGTGCTCAAAGATTGGAGATACGTAATGATGGCTATCAGGTGGAACATACAGCCCTAATCCAAGCTCATCGGCAGGCTCACTTTCTCCAGCGTAATTCTGTTCCGTGGCGGCTAGGGCATGACGGTTTATCAGGCGTGAAGCTTGGAAGGCCGCATCTGTGTTCTGGTTCAGAGTCTGGACGGCGATGATGTCGAAGAGGCCAAAGAGGAGCAGTAGCAATAGCCCCAGTGTCAGTTCACTCTTCCACTGAAGCCTCAATCGGTGCCAACAACTCGGACTGCGCTGCTGCCTGCGAAACCCCACTACATGCCACCCATTATTATGCCATTGCCGTCGGCACTCAAGCCGAGTGTCGATAGTGGGCCTGTCTGGAGATTATGCTAAAGAGCTATGGAGTCGACTATCCGCTGACCCATTTCACTGGTAGTCAGGACATCCGTAGCTCCGGCCTCCGCTATGTCAGGGGTGCGGTATCCCTGGTTCAATACATGGCCTACGGCGGCTTCTATTGCTGAAGCTGCTTGGGAAAGCCCCAGGGAATAGCGGAGCATCAGGGCCACGCTGAGGATGGTGGCGATGGGGTTGGCCTTGCCCTGGCCGGCGATGTCCGGGGCGCTGCCGTGGATAGGTTCGTAGAGGCCCAGGGCAAGGTGCTTTCCATCCTCTTGGGGTATGCCTGCTAGGCTGGATGAGGGCAGCATTCCCAGCGAGCCTGCCAGAATCGCGGCTTCATCGGTAAGTATATCGCCGAACATGTTCTCGGCCACCAGCACGTCGAAGCGGATGGGAGTCCTTACGAGGGCCATGGCGCAGGAGTCCACCAGCATATGCTCCAACTCTACGTCGGGGTACTGGCCGGATAGTTCGATGGCAATTTCCCGCCATAGGCGAGAACTCTCCAAGACGTTGGCCTTGTCCACGGAGGTGAGCTTCTTGCGTCGTCTTCGGGCCAGTTCGAAACCGACCCTCAGCGCACGTTCTATCTCGGCTTCGGTGTAGCGAAGGGTGTCAACGCCTCTCCTACCCCGGGAGGTCTGCCACCTTTTTTTTGGCTTAGCGAAGTAGAGTCCTCCCGTAAGCTCACGGATCATTAGTATATCCACTCCTTCTATGACCGATGGCTTCAGGGAGCTGGAGTTCAGCAGAGAGGGGAAGACCTTGACTGGGCGGAGGTTGGCGAACAGGCCAAGAGCTTTTCGGAGACCCAGGATAGCATCCTCAGGGCGGTGGGGAGCCAGCGGGTTGTCCCATTTGGGCCCTCCTACGGCTCCGAACAAAACCGCATGACTCTTGAGGGCCAGGTCCAGGGCCGCTTTGGGCAGGGGGGTGCCCATCTCATCGATGGCGATTCCACCGACCAGTTCAGACTCCAAGTTAAAGGTGGCATCCGTAAGCCTCTCGACGCGTTTGAGGGCCTTTACACCCTCAGCGATGATTTCGGGGCCTACGCCGTCGCCGGGGAGAAGTGAGATATTAAATTGCATGGCTATTACCTTTCTCTGTTTCTTGCTTTGGGAGACTAGTCTACTCTTTTCTTGGCTTCCTGCCACAAGGCCTCTTTTTCATCCAGGGACAGGTCGGCAAAGTCGATGCTCCGCTCCTTGCACAGGCTTTCCATGTCAGTGAAGCGCCGGGAGAAGCGGTGGTTGGAGTGGCGCAAGGAGTCTTCCATCTGGATGCTCATCCACCTGCCCATGTTCACCAGAGAGAAGAGGATGTCTCCCATCTCCGATTCTCTTTCCTCTTGACTTTCGGCCTCTTCAAGCTCCCGGGCCTCCTCGTCGACTTTCTGCAGCACGCCTTGCAAATTATCCCAGTCGAACCCGGCCAGGGAGGCCCTGTCCTGGAGAAGTTGAGCATAGGCCAGGGCGGGCAAGTCCCTGGGAATGCTGGACAGACGAGATGAGGAATCACCGCGTTCCCTCTGCTTTATATCCTCCCAGTTGGCTTTTACCTCCTCGGTGGTGTGGGCCTCTGCGTCTCCGAAGATGTGGGGATGCCTGCGGATCAGCTTCTCATTGATAGAGGTGAACACCTCCTGGGGACCAAACCGCCCCCCCTCTTGGGCAAGCTGAATGTGAAAGGCCACCTGTAACAAAATATCTCCCAGTTCCTCGACCATGTGCTTTGGGTTGCCGCTATCGATGGCCTCCATGAACTCGTAGCATTCCTCTAGGAGGTTCCTCTTCAACGATTGGTGGGTTTGCTCCCGGTCCCAGGGGCAACCACCGGGGCCTAGCAGACGACCAACCACTTTCTCCAGTGTCTGGTACGTTCCTGGGTCTTGAAAGTCCTGGCTGTCCATGTGCTTCTGTCCTTTCTTCGAGCGTACTCGGTGATTATATGCATCGCCGAAGTCGGGAGCAAGGGCGGCCTTTTCTTGCCTGCCAGTATAACGCAGTTTAGCGGGACATCCCACGAGGGTACGCGTGGCGATAAATGTGGGTGCAGGCACGCCCTGTCTACCATTGACATGTGGGAACACCCGTGCTATTCTCGCATCGAACATACGTTCACAAAGGAGTAGTTCCTTGGCAAGAAAAGGACTTAACGCAAGGCAACAGCAGGTGCTGGAGTTCATTCGGAGTTTTGACGAAGAGCGTAGCTATCCTCCCACCATTCGGGACATTCAACAGGCCTGTAGCATAAGCTCCACCTCTGTGGTGGACTATAACCTGCACATCCTCGAACGAATGGGATATATACGGAGAGACAGAGAGGTGTCTAGGGGGATAGAGGTCTTGGGCGGAGGTAGGGATGCTACCGCGGGTACAAGGATATCAGTGCTGGGCTATATTGCGGCTGGTGAACCGGTGCCAGTTCCCACCCAGGAGTCCTGGGGAGACACTGCGCCTTTGGATGTGCTGGACCTCCCTGCTGGATTCCTGGGCAAGATCAACAGGGATACTTATGCCCTGCGTGTGAAGGGCACATCTATGGTAGATGCCCTGGTGGATGACGGAGATGTGGTGATTGTGCAACCTGTGGACTCGGTCCAGGACGGCGATATGGTGGTTGCGTGGCTCCAGATAGAAAAGGAGGCAACCCTCAAGCGTCTGTACCGTGAGGGGGACC
>JASLXI010000153.1 GCA_030740415.1 Dehalococcoidia bacterium | reverse complement strand
ACTCACCCGGGCTGGTGCGGTAGGCGTTGTGGGGAGCGACTGTCCGTCCCCGGTCGTTGTTCACAAGGGGCGTTCCGGGCCAGTGGGCACGGTTGCCCGCGGGGTAGCCCTCTCGTATAGTGGATCGCTCGTTGGCCTGAATGTCCAGGAAAGCGGCCCCGTTGAGAGGAACACCCGTAATCCACTGGGAACTGTCAACGTGCTGCCCCTGACCGGTCATATTGCGGTGGTAGATCGCACTAAGGGCGTACATCACCCCGTACATGCCGCCTGTATCGTCCATGTATGACCAGCCCCAACCGGCAGGCGGCTGACCGGGAAGTCCTGACGTGTAGGTCAGGCCCGACAGGGCCTGGGCAATGGGGCCCATGGTTTGATAGTCCCGGTCACGTCCCGTGTGCCCGAAGCCGGACATGGACAGGTAGATGATGTCGGGCCGGAGCTTCTTCATGTCCTCGTAGCCAAGTCCCCACCGCTCCAATACACCATAGGCGAAGTTCTCTATGACGATGTCGGAGATGGACACCAGGCGCTTGACGAGATCTATGCCCCGTTCCGTCCTGGTGTTCAGGGTAATGCTCAGCTTGTTGGAGTTGGTGTCACTGAAGTGACCGTTCGTGTTCAGATTGGCGGGGAGGCCTTCGGGTGTTCCCGCTCCTCCAGTGATATTTCCACCTCGGGTGGCGGGATTCTCCGGCCACTCAACCTTGATAACCTCGGCACCAAGTGCTCCCAACCACCGTGTGCACCATGGACCCGCCCTTACCCAGGTGAAATCGAGCACTCGCATTCCATCCAATGCCCTCGGTGTTGTTGGAACTCTCGCTTCGGTCTGCACCATAGTTAAACCTCCTGTACGGATACAATTCAGGGGCACTTGGTCGTGGAAGGGATACCGCAGACTATCATTGTGCCTATGTGCTGTCAATGTATCTAAGGGGCCAGATAACTTAGTTATGCATACGTAATCCTTGAGAGAACGAGGGCACCTTTGCTGAAATAGAAATGCTGGAAAATGCAGGTATGTCTGTGCTGTTAATTGCATGTTGCCACAGGCACCCTTGGAATCTTAGAGCGTAACCTGTAAAGTAAATTAAGTCGACACTGGCTAGCTCTGTAATGAGGCGAGGGCCCCATCCACCTGGGCTCCCAGCTTTGTTTTACTGGTGTCCCCGCAAGCTTTAGGGATGTCGTACTAGCATGATAGGAACAGCCAGATCTATGCTCCCACTCTAAGCCCGCCTTCGCAGGCACTACGAAGCGTCTCGATGGCGGAGAGCACGGCCAGGTGGCTTGTCATGGGATTATGGGGATCAGGTACGTTCTCCAGGATGAAGCGCATAACCCCGCTCTTGCCCGCGGCATACACCTCGTGAATGTTCCCTTTGGCCTCCGGGTCGGCGATGATCCTCACACGTGTCCTCTGCGGGCCCAGTCCTGCCAGACTGAGGGTCGCGGCCACGTTGACATTGAAGGGAAAACGTCGTACGGCCTCCTGTGCGCTTCCTTCGAATACAACCGTCGCGGAGCCAATGTCTTTGAGTGTGTCTCCGTTGGTGGACGCGGTGTCTATGAGACTCTGGGGAGGCTTACGCGTTGTGAGGATTATCTCCTCTAGCTCACCCCGGGAGGCCCGGATGGCGTCTATTCCACCTACTGCCCCGGACGGAACAAATATCCGGCATTCCGTCTGTTGAGTCAGGGTTGCCAGCTCAGAAAATAGAGCAGCATCTAGAAGGGCCCCGGTACTCATTATCAACAGATGCTTGCCTTGGGAAACAATGGCCGCACCGTGCTGACGAACGGCCCTCTGAGAAGCAGCCTCTACCACTAACGCCATCCCATTGATGGCCATGAAATCCTCAAAAGAATCGGCAACCCTAGGGCTTGAACTAAGCTGCTGGAGCAGGCTCTGGGCATTGTGGCTGTCTTGGTCAAAGAGGGCTACCAACTCCGCTCTGCCTACCGTTCCCCTATCCACAGCCAGGGCCAGACCCCGTCCAATGGCTCCGCAACCCAGAAGTCCTATGCCTTGCTTCGCATCAATCATGTTATCGCCCCAGACATATTAGCAGGTAAGACCAACGTGGTATATACAACTTACGATAATCTCATGGCACCCTTGCGGAATTATTGGCCAACTCTGCCCCGCCTGACCTAATTTACAAAGAGGAAAAGCTATCGAACGGGACTGCCGCATTGAATAGTCAAAGAAGGACTGATTATCGCACGGAAAAAGGAAGAAAAGGAAATAGAGAAGGGATTAGAGGTCGATGGCAGGGAATTCTGGGCCAGTCACCTGGACTTCAATGGTCCCGTGGCTCACACTTCCGCACTGGTGGGAAGAAGCCGAGCTAGGGAGATGGTCGTCAATATTCTGTTGCCTTTCTTGCACGCAAGGGCATATCTCCTGGAGGATTGTGATCTGAGGCGAAGGACACTTGATCTTTATCGCGGTCTTCCCCCTGGCCACGGCAATGAATTCACCCAAGAGATGAAGGTTCTATTGATGGTTTCCAAGGTGAGTCACCCCGTGGTAAACTCAGCCAGGAGGCAACAGGGACTCATTCACAGGTACCGGGTTCTTGCAGGGAAAGGTCAACTAAGTTGGTGGTTTGTAGGTATGAAACCATGGTAGGTGATAGTGAAAGCGATGGTCATAGCCATCTGCCACTGATGGCCAACGAGGAAATGGAGATGTCCTTTGGTGAGAGGCACGGTCTGGAGGCGGATGTGACGACTGACGGCAACACAATGGTCCTCACCGACCGTCGCCTGATTAGGCTTTCCAAAAGTGGTACCAGTTGGGATGTGCACTTCATGTCCCTGCCGGACATCCAGGTGGCGGAGGTGAGGCGAACTGTCCGGGGCAAAGGGCCACTCTTACGGGTCGCTCTGCTGCTGGCCGGAGCCATCTCTGCCATGGCTACCATCGGCTTCCTTCCTTTAGCGATACCCCTAGCGACGGTTCTGGTCCTGGCGGGGAGCTATCGTCTTCTTCGCTACCTCAGTGTTTCTCAGGAGGGGGCAATTCTCTTCCATGTGGGGCAAGAGGAACTAGGGATATCTTTCGAAGGCAACATGGCCAACCAGGCCTACAGTTTCATCAATCGCTTCTTCCATCTGAAAGAGGTCTTTTCTCTTGCCCGAGAGGTAAGTGCCCAAGGGACAATTGGCGGAGGCCTGGTGGGGCCGAGTGTGCCCCAAGAGCAGGTTTGGCAAGGGATGGAGGAAGTGCAGATAGAATCCGTGGCGACTCAGAGTGATGAGAATTTGGTGGAATCTCACGAGGAAACGATTCCCCATGACGAGCCATTGGAGGGCACGGATCAGAGAGAGAAGACCTCTTAGAAGGTCTCCAAACGCTCCTTGAGAACTGCCAGCCGATGTGACCCTATG
>JASLXI010000152.1 GCA_030740415.1 Dehalococcoidia bacterium | reverse complement strand
ATACGGCGATTCTCCACTTTTATCTGTCCACCCATAGCCGTCAATGTGTCCAGCACCGCAGCACGGGTGGGATTTACTCCCACGTTGGTTAATTGTACCTTGGCATTGGGGTGAGCGGAGGCCGCCACCATCCAGAAAGCTGCGGAGCTTATGTCTCCAGACACCGTTACATCCAGGGGCTTTAGCTGAGGTCCGGGTTTAATCACCAGCACCAGCCCGTCCTCTACCAGGTCTGCGCCCATAGCCTCCAACATTCTCTCCGTGTGATCTCTGGAGAGCGCGGGCTGATGCAACACCGTTTCGCCCCGGGCATTCAGCCCTGCGAGCACCAGGGCAGATTTCAATTGTGCGCTGGCTACTGGGAGAGTGTACTCGATGCCATCCAGCCCTCCCCCCCTGATGGTCAGGGGGGCCAAGGAGTTGTCGCCTCGTCCCATGACCTGTGCTCCCATAAGGCAGAGAGGCTGGACTATTCGGCCCATTGGCCTGGAACGTAGAGAGCGGTCTCCAGTGAGGACCGATACAAATGGAGTGGATCCCAACAATCCCATGATGAAGCGCATGGTGGTGCCGCTGTTTCCAGCGTCCAGGATGTCGTTAGGCTCGTGAAAATTCTCCAGTCCTGGGGATGTGATCTTTAACTTGGGTGTCTCGGACGAACCCTCCTTCGGGGTAATCTTCTCTGCGGTTATCCCCAGGAGGCGGAGGCACCGAAGGGTGGAGCTACAATCGGCGCCGTCGGAGAAATTGTCGATCATCGCCTCTCCACGCGCCAAGCTGTTGAGGATAGCCGCCCTATGTGAGACAGACTTATCCGCCGGAGGGGCCAACGTGCCCCTTAGTTCCTTTGCAGGAAGGACCGACTTTTTCATGAGCTACCTCAAACTTATTTCTTTTTGGGGTCCCCGTCCCTTTGCCAATTAAGCATTTCACGTACGCGCCCAGCGGCCCTATCGCCCATGAGCATTCCACCCATGGTTTCAGCTGTGGTGGGTATGTCTACTGGAGGGGTTGCCGATGGAGCGAATATCTTGTTCTGCAGCCATCTGTCCCTTGCTTCCCAGGCGTCATCAAAGGCCCGTCCCAAGGGCCTTTCTCCACCTTCCTGGATCAGGTCCTTGAAGTCATGGAGCTCATTAATGAACAGGTCTATCCAGTGTATGAGCCCAGCCTGGTTGGTCAGGCATATATCCCGGCTCATCTCGGGGTTTCCCGAGGCTAGGCGGCTGACGTCCCGGAAGCCATTGGATGCAAGCTTGGATATCTCTGGCCAGGACGAACTACCTGAGTTTAGTTTCACCAGGACTGCCGAAAGGACCATGGGTAGGTGGCTCACCGCTGCCACGTAGCTGTCATGCTCAACCGCATCGATGAAGTAGGGCTTGGCCCCCACAGTCTCTGCCATCTGAGTAACAGAATGTACTGCTTCCGGGTCTGCGCCTTTGCCTGGGATCACACAGTAAGTAGCTCCTTGGAAAAGGTCGGCCTCGGCGGCGTCCGGTCCCGATAATTCCTTGCCGGCCATTGGATGTCCACCCACGAAGTCGATGGTATTCGGCAGATATTGCTCCGCCCACCGTAGCACCTCGGCTTTGGTACTTCCAGTGTCCGTCACGATGGTTCCTTCCTCCAGTTCCGGCCCATAGAGCTTCATCAACTCCTGTATAGCACCTATTGGGGTGGCCAGTATGACGAGCTTGGAACCTCTGACTGCCTTGAGAGGATTGTTCTCTGTGGAGTCGCATGCGCCTGCCTTTCGGGCTCGTGCTGCAACCGCTCTGTCCCTATCAGTGCCCACGATCTCCGCTTCCACTTTGGCCTTCTTCAAGGCCAAGCCCAGAGAACTTCCTATCAGTCCCATGCCAACGATTGTTATCTTGTCCACTACGGGCCTCCTTACACCGTCCCTATTAGAGTACGATGTGTCTCTGCAATATCAGGTGCATCTCCCTAAAGCCTGTGCCCTAGTACAATAAAGCCTACCATATCCACTAAGGGACGCAGAACCCCCCAGAGCAAATTCAGGTCTGTGAACCAGTCTACCATGATGATTCCCAACAGAATGGCTGGGCCTGATGCCTCCCAACGGGCAAATGTATTGGCGAGGCCTCTGGGCAGGACCCCTATTGCCACCTTGGAGCCATCTAATGGAAAGAGCGGTATGAGGTTGAATATGGCCAGTATGATATTGAAGAATATCACGAATCCCAGAAGGTCGGCGAAGAGGCTGACAGGTTCCTGGTCCTGCAGTCCTCTAAAGGTGAAGGGCGAGTGCCAGGATATGAGGCCGATTCTGATGGGTAGGGCGAAGATGGCAGCAGTTACTAGGTTTGCCATGGGGCCGGCTGCCGAGACAATGGACATGCCCCTTCTGCCTCCATTACGCAGGTTGTAGGGGTTTACAGGCACAGGTTTTCCCCAGCCAAACCCAACCAGCATAAGCATGACAGTGCCAACTGGATCCAGGTGTCTGATGGGGTTCAGAGAGAGCCGCCCCAGCCGCTTGGCCGTGAGGTCTCCTAGGCTGTACGCTATTGCAGCGTGGCTGAATTCGTGGACTGTGATGGCAACGAGGAGGGCCACACCGACGGTCGCGAGGAACGTTGAGAACACAGTGACAAATGCCCCAGGGTTCTCCAAGAGAAGGTCGAATGAGCGTAGCAGCATAGTTACGAGGGGTCAGATGGAAGAATGACTCTAATTATACAGGCGATTGGATTTAAGGGAAGTCTTAGAGGGACAGTAGGCGTCTTTTGATTATCACCCCAGATCTTTCGCTCTTCCCAAGAAGGGCTCGGAATGACATTTTGTGGGGACGAGGGCTATTGTACCTTAGTTTGGCTCTCGGGGGATAGGTCGCTGCTGCTACCATCCATCTTGGCGCTGACGCCAAAGGCATGCCCCTTGCCGTTGCCGTTGATGTTGAACATGTTCACCACCACAGGGACTGTCTTGCCAGAGTTTTGCACGTTGCCCGTAGTGTGGGGCCGGGGTCTCCGCCACCAGCGGAGAAGAAGCAGACCGCGACATTAACACGTAGTAAATCCCCAAACCAGATATCGTGTCCTAGAATACAAGGTATCCAGTAGCGTCTGCATCCACAGAAATGGTTGACGACCCCGAGTAGTTATCACCGCTGCTGCCATCACCTGTGTTGTACCCGAGGCCGGGATAGCCGAGGACATGGGTGCCTTGCTCGGCGGACGCGTAAGCGGTGCAGTAGGTGGGATTGCGCACACTAGGAGACGAGGGGGCTGGATCACAGCTGGTCAGATCAGGGTCGTTGGTCCTGGCATTGGACTCGGTGGTGGAACCTCTAACGGAACTGTATTTGAAGAGAGCAAAATCACCATGCGGCGAAGGTTGGTAGTCCTATTGATGCAGTTCGATACGTGTACGGTGTG
>JASLXI010000151.1 GCA_030740415.1 Dehalococcoidia bacterium | reverse complement strand
GGGTAAAGCGAAGCGCATCGGTGCCGTAGGTATCTATGATCTCAATAGGATCGGTGACATTGCCCCGGGTTTTGCTCATCTTGGCTCCCTGCTCATCTCTGACGAGCCCTGACAGGTACACGTGATGGAAGGGTATCTCACCCGTATTTTCCAGCCCCATCATTATCATTCGAGCGACCCAGAAGAAGAGTATGTCGTAGCCCGTCTCCATAACGGTGGTTGGATAGAAGTAACTCAAGTCCTCGGTGTTCTCGGGCCAGCCTAAGGTAGAGTGGGGCCAGAGGGCAGAGGAGAACCACGTATCAAGCACGTCCGGATCCTGAAACAGATCGGTGCTTCCGCAGGACTGACACTTTCCAGGATGGTCCACCGAGACTATTGGAGCAGCATTCAGATCTATGAAGATGTGGCTGGCCTTCGACTTGATCTCCTCCCAAGAAAAGCCGTTCTCCTTTAAGGTGCCGTAGACACCCCCATGAATACCGTCAGTGCCAAGGGGTTCGGCAAGAATGACCTCAATCGACCCTTCGGAACATCGGAGACAGTACCACGCGGGGATTCGGTGTCCCCACCACAGTTGGCGACTGATGCACCAGTCGCGGATGTTCTCCATCCAGTTGAGGTAGACTCTGCCGAATCTTTCCGGGATTATCTTAATCCGCCCGTCCTTCACCACATCCATTGCGGGCCCGGCCAAGCCTTCAGTGCTCACAAACCACTGCTTGCTGACCAGAGGCTCCACTGCTACTGAGCAACGCCCACAGTGCCCGACAGAGTGTCCATAGGGCTCCTGTTTCTCCAGGAGACCCTCTTCCTCTAGGTCCTTCAGAATAGCCTCTCGACACTGAAAACGGTCCATACCTTCGTAAGGCCCAGCCTCTCGATTCATGGTGCCGTCCAGGTTCATGACCTTGATGATGGGTAGGGCATGGCGTTGTCCCACCTCAAAGTCCACAGGGTCGTGGCCCGGGGTGATCTTCAAGGCTCCTGTACCAAATATTGGATCAACAGCCTCATCGGTGATGACAGGCAGTGGCCTGCTCAAGACTGGTAGGAGTACCCGTTTGCCCACCAGATGCCTGTACCTCTCGTCCTCTGGGTTTACGGCTACCGCGGTATCACCTAGCAGCGTTTCTGGGCGCGTGGTGACTACAGTCACGAAGCCGTCCCCTTCCTCGAAGGGGTATCTGATGTGGTACAAGAACGACTGTTCATCCTGGTGTTCCACCTCTAGGTCCGAGAGGGCAGTGGAGCATCTGGGGCACCAGTTTGTGATCCGCTCGCCCCGGTATATCAGGCCTTTCTGGAACAGATTGGCAAAGGTCGTGCGCACGGCCAGACTGGGACCTTCGTCCAGAGTGAATCGTCGTCGGGTCCAGTCACAGGAAGCCCCTATGCGTTTGTGCTGCTCGTCTATTGTGTTGCCATAGAGTCCTACCCACTCCCACACCCGTTCCAGGAATTTCTCTCTCCCAAGCTTCTGGCGGGTCAGGCCTTCCTCTTCCGAGGGCCGCTTAAGCGCAGCCTGCACCAGGGACCGCTCCACCATAACCTGGGTGGCAATGCCGGCGTGGTCAGCTCCGGGCAGCCACAGAGTGGGATCACCCATCATCCGATGCCAGCGGACCATTATATCCGCCAATGTCGCCTGAAGAGCATGGCCCAGATGTAGCTCTCCCGTCACATTGGGGGGTGGCATGATGATGACAAAAGGCTCTTTAGAGTCGTCTTTCTTGGGCGTAAAGTACCCACCATCCATCCAGGACTTATAGATCCGCTGCTCCACGTCCTTGGGATCGTAGGCCTTGGGTATCTCGGTGGCGTTGTGTTCTACCTGTGTCATATCCAAAATCACAGATGGCCGGTTCAGAACGGCAATACGGATCCCTAGACAGCCCATTCTAACACTCCAACGGATTGAGTCAACGGAGATGGATGTCGTCTTACCCATATCGGAGGAGAGCCGGGAGGTTCATGTCACCTCTGGAAAGCCTTAAGGCTTCAGACTGCCTGGTCTTTAGGAAAAAGACCTGCAATATGGTCTCCGGATGAGTCGGCGACCATATTCTCAATCTGCAAATTCCGCAAACGCTCCCGGGCGGTTGCGGCGAATAATCGCACCCCTGCATCCTCGTCCTTAGCCATAGATGCAACCAGACTTAAGGCCTCTCCCAACTCCAGGAGAGACCATGCCGCATTCCTCCTCACCCACGCCTTGGTATCGGTGAGAGCAAGGCTGAGGGATGAGACACTATCATGATCTCCTAGAGCACCCAGGGCATAGGCAGCCGCGCCACGAAGGTGCTCGTCGGAGTCATGCAGGAACATACTCACCGGTGCAATGGCCGCGGCCTGGCCCAGGCGGTACAGGGCGCGTACGGCGCTCAGACGCACTGAGCGGCCCTCGTCTTCCAGAATGGGCACCACATCCAAGGCCAGGTCTGGCTGGCCCCGCCCTGCTATCACGTGCAGGGACCACGCCTTAGCAGTGGCATTTCCCCACTTTAATGACTGCACCAGAGCGTTGTCGGCAAGACGGCTATCAAAGCACATCAACGCATCGGCTGCCTGTTGGCGCACCCAAGAGTCATCGTCCCCCAGAGTATTACACAGTGCCGATAAGGTATTGGGTTCCTGAAGCTGTCCCAGCGCGTAGGCAGACCAGCCGCGTACCCAGGAAGAGGCGTCGTCGAGTGATTGAAGCAGCGGCTTTAAGGCGCGTCTCTCCTTCACCTGCCCAAGAGCCAGGGCTGCACACCCACGAGTGTACTCCGAGGGGTGATGCATCAGATACCCCATAAGCATCTTCGGAGAACCACCTGAAGACAGGCCCTGCATCTGCATATACAACTCCAACTTCTACATACTTGGATTCATCCCGCACACATCGGGTTCATTCTCTAACGTACCATTGACCTGGAGAGACATTGCCACAATGCAGTGAACGAAGCTCACTTCTGCAAGGAATACATGAGATTCTACCACATGCTGCACTCTACGGTGCTTAAGACCGAAATTTGGCTAGAATTAACAGTGTACCCACTTTACGCTCGCCCTTTGCGTGGACGCCTGGTTCATCCTGAATCCACAGGGCCCAGCCGATAGCGGATGGCGTCGTTCATGACCGGCGTGCTGTTCGTGCTCTTCGCAGAGGCCAGCCCCGTACACGAGCTGAGTGATGACTATCTCTTCAGCGTCCATATGTCGCAGCACACGATTCTCATCCTCGTGATACCGTTCTTGCTTCTGATTGGCTTCCCGGGCTGACTAATACGACCCATGGTTGGCATGAGCATGGGCTGGAGGCTTGGGCATTGCCTGACCTTCCCGCCGATGGCCTCTCTTTTGTTCAATGCTGTATTTGCCCTGTGGTACCTCCCCGTGTTCTACGAACGAGCATTGTGGGGGC
>JASLXI010000150.1 GCA_030740415.1 Dehalococcoidia bacterium | reverse complement strand
CTAGCTTGGATGGCTCTGGAAGGGCCAATACCTGAATGGCCTCCTCCTCTATCAACCGCTTCAGCCGACGCCTGATGGTCCCTTCGCTGACTCCCAGTTGCCGCGCTATCCTGGCATTGGAGGCCCTGCCGTCCTTCTGAAGAATCCCAATAATCTTCCTGTCCAATTCATCCATTATGACTCCATATTAATAATGATTCCTAATATCCATCCTATGGCACAGTACGAATTATGTCAATAGTATAGGTATACGTTGTGGGAATATTTCTCTTGCTGACTCGGCTTGACACGTTTGCAACGGCATTTCCGATTCAGCGTCCTTTTCACCGTTGGCTTATTGGATCCCACCACCCGTACAGCACAACAAAACTCGCGGAACTAGTCAGGACAACTCTGCCCTCACGCGGTCCCAATACGCTCTTGCCAACTGCTCGGTCATCGGGCCGGGCCTGCCTGAGCCAACAGGAGTCCCGAATAGCGAGACAACCGGCACGATTCCTGTAACCACGTTGGTCAAGAAAACCTCTTCGGCCTCAGCAATACTCGCAGGCGTTAACGAGAGTTCTTCAATAGGACCGTCCAAGCGACCTGCCCCTTCCAGCACCGTAAGCCTCGCTATGCCAGGCAGAATACCATCTCTCTCCGGAGGAGTAACCAGCTTGCCACTCATCACAGCAAATACGTTGCTAGACGTCGCACCAGTTAAGACCCCTTGCGTATTGCACATGAGGGCGTCGTCCGCTCCAGCCTGGTGTGCCTCGAGGCGTGTCACAACCCCTTCGGCATAGGACAACGACTTGATCCCCGCCAGGGGCGAAAGATCGTTCCTGCGTATATGTGAGAGGATTACGCAACGATTCTGAGGCAACAACTCCAACGGCCCGTGCCAGGACACGATCCTTACCACCACAGAGGGCGCTATCCCTGGCGTCACATTTAAGCCACGACCGGGATCGATACCACGGGTGACAGTGAGACGCACCACGGAGTGCCGAAGCCCGTTATGCCGCAGGCTTTCGCGTATGGCGTATACCAACTCTTCGATGGGTGGTAGTTGGATGTACAAGGCGTCGGCGCCTCGCTGTAGTCTGGCCAGGTGGTCTTCCAGCCTGAATACCCTTCCTCCAGATGCCACCATAGTCTCGAAAAGGCCATCTGAAAGCGTGAACCCTCTGTCCAACGGCGATAACTGTGCATCAGCCTCCAGAACAAATCGCCCGTTGATGTAGACGGTAGGAGCCATCTTACTCATGGAAGCTAAGGGAGCGACGAAGACCCATTCCCTTCTGCAGTGTTTCCCGATATTCCGCCCATGGGTCAGAATCAGCCACTACACCTCCACCAACCTGGAGATAGACCTGGCCGCCGGTCAGTACCAGTGTGCGGATAGCAATGCTGGTACCCATATCCCCTCCGAAAGAGATGTAGCCGATTGCGCCACAGTAAACACCTCTGCGCACAGGCTCCAATTCCTCTATAATCTCCATAGATCTCAGTTTTGGAGCCCCAGTCACGGAACCGCCCGGAAAGCATGCCCGTAGCAGGTCCAGCGCGTCCGCAGAGAAAAGTAACTGGCCCGTGACGGTGGACACCAAGTGAAGCACAGTGGGGTGTTGCTCCACCGCAAAGAGGCTTGGGACCCCCACCGAACCGATACCGCATACACGCCCCACGTCGTTGCGTATCAGGTCTACAATCATTACATTCTCTGCCCGTTCCTTCTCGCTGGCCAGTAGCTCCGCAGCATAGCGAGTAGTCTCCTCCGGAGTTGCCCCCGCCGGGCGTGTTCCCTTGATGGGCCGTGAGCGTACACGTCCCTGTTCGAGGTGGAGAAACTCCTCTGGTGAAGCACTGAGCACTTGCACATCTGGAAACCCCAGATATGCAGCGAAGGGCGCTGGGTTCAGGGTGCGCAATCTGAGGTAAAGGCCCCATGAATCCCCGTCGAACGGGGCCTGAAACCGTTGGGATAAATTTACCTGGTACGCGTCTCCCGCGGCTAGGTACTCTCTTATACGTTCAACCGCGGCCATGTATGTCTCTGGTGTGAAGTTGGACTTCAGTGATACGGGGTCATTATGTCTCGGCGAGCCCCTGACCACTTGAGAGCGCGCCAGACGATCCATTATCTCCGCAACACGACCCTCGGCCCGCTCCGGGGTTCCCTCGGGAAAGCCCGTGGAAAAGAGGCATGACCGGCCAGTGTCATTGTCGTAGGCTAGAGCCCAGTCGTACAAACCCAGGTACATCTCCGGTAAGCGAAGGTCATCGTTCGTCCACGAGGGGAGATGTTCAAGATGCCTGCCCAGGTCGTAGCTCCAGTAGCCAAGAGCACCTCCCTGGAAAGACGGCAATCCCGGGACTCGCTCTATGCGGTATCTCCGCAGCAGACTCTGGAGAGTCGACCAGGGATTGTCCTCAACCTCTTCACAAATACCGTCGTGCTCCAAGGTAATCTGTTGCCCACGACTACGAATCACCAGAAATGGGTCAGCCGTAAGATAAGAGAAACGGTTCCCAGACGCACCGGGCATAGCGCCGTCCAGGAGGGCAGGGCTCGGCATATCTTGGACCACTGGAAACAACTGAGCCGGATGGGAAATCGACCCAAGTTCGTAGACAACGGGGCGAGAGCCAGTTTTTGGAGTCGACAGCACTTTCAAGATGTAGGCACAGGGCTCAAATTTAGAACTACTCTTCCCCTAAGGACGCCAGGAATCGCTCTGCGTCAATGGCTGCCATGCATCCGGTACCCGCAGCGGTTATGGCTTGACGGTAGACCCAGTCCTGTACGTCGCCACTGGCAAAAACTCCCGGCACACTGGTACAGGTTCCGTCGTGGGTGACAATATACCCAGACTCCTTTATCTCCAGCTGCCCCACGAAGGGTTCGGTGTTGGGTTTGTGCCCTATTGCCATGAAGACGCCATCTATAGGGCGCTCCGTGACCTCGTTGGTCTTGAGGTTACGAAGCTTAACATTTTTCACCTCACCCTCTTCAACGCCTAGGATCTCTTCCACCACCGTATCCCATACAAAATCTATCTTGGGATTGTTGATGGCCTTCTCCTGCATTATCTTGGAGGCACGAAGTTGGTCCCGCCGGTGGACTACATGGACATTACTGGCAAACTTGGTGAGGAAGGTCGCCTCCTCCATGGCAGTATCACCACCGCCTACTACTATAAGCTCCTTATCCCTGAAGAAAAATCCATCGCAGGTGGCACAGGCCGACACCCCGCGTCCCATCAGCTCCGATTCCCCAGGGACTCCCAAGAGCATTGCGGTGGCACCGGAGGCGATGATTACCGTCCTGGCATCGTAGCAGTCCTCCTCGTCCACCTCTACGCGGAACGGCCGCTTGGAGAAGTCCACCGCTGTCACGGTTCCATTGATATACCTGGCCCCAAATCGTTCCGC
>JASLXI010000014.1 GCA_030740415.1 Dehalococcoidia bacterium | reverse complement strand
TTATTCACAAACATGCGAATCCTGGTGGTCCGCCACCCAATCTGGTCAACTTCTCCACTCAAGCCGCCTTCCAATTCTACAAAGTCCCCAACGCGGATGGAACCATCAGTCAGCACATTGAGCCCCGCGAAGAAGTTGGTTAGAGTACCTTGGAGAGCCAAGGCTACAGCCAAACCGGTAATACCAAGACCTGCCACCAGAGGAGCGATGGATATCCCCAGCTGGTCTAGGATAATCAGAGTGCCCATGGCCATGATGGCGAGGCCAACTATGCGCTTGGCCATTGGAACCATGGAGTTCAGCACTTTGGTCTGACCTGTCCTGCGGCCCATCCGCTTGGTGTACCAGCCAATGGCGTGACCCTGCATCCTTACGACGGCGTAGACCACCACGATTATGCTGATGACGGTAAAGCCTTGCCTTAAGACAAATAGATAGTCTTCCAGAAGAGACAGTCCCAGAAGACCCAGATACACGCCAAGCACGACAGTCCAGAGGGATAGTGCGCCATCCACATCGTTCACGAGCTGCGCTCTTATGCTTGTTCTAGCGCGCCGCAGTAGCCTGGCCTTCAACCTATTGGCGATCAGCCGTACTGCCAGAGCCAGCACTAGGCCCACAAGCATGGCCGAACCCATATATATGAGTTCTCCGGTGGTTATCTCTGCAAAGAGCTCCCTGTCCATGAACAAAGCTCCTTATTCCCCTTCGCGCCATAACCAACTTCGGTGCATTGGACCTTCAACAACCCATGGCTGGGAACCGTCTATGGTTAGTCTTACGCAGCAAATGCGGAGTACTATCTCTCCCATGAGCAATGTTATCTGCCCCACGGAGCCCAGTCAATGCCCCATAGTAATGTATGGAGCCAGGACCCGGGAGGGACACCATTACACTTTTGAGGTACTTATATCTCGATTGACTTGCCGGGACACCACTGTTACTATACCCGTCATGAAAGTTAAGCTCTCAGTAGCAATCCTAATAGCTATTCTTCTCTCCTCAGCAGCAGCCATTCAGGACTATTTCTTAGGGGACCTCTTTTTGGCCAAAGCCATTCAAGAGATCAGACTCTCTCGTTGGGAAGAGACAATGGGGATGGTCTCGACAATTGGAAGGGCGCTGCCAATGGCAGTGTTGGGATTAGCCTGCTTTATCTGGTTCCTTTGGAAGAAGCAAAGGGCAGAATACATAGTTCTCGGCGCCGCATTGCTCAGTCTGGCAATAAATCCTGTGTTAAAGGTCCTGGTAGACAGGCCCCGTCCAACGGAGGACCTAGTGGTTATCTTGAGAGACGTAACCGGTTTGGGCTTCCCCAGCGGCCACGCCTATACTGCCATGGTCCTATTCGGGTTGTTTTTTTATCTGACCCCCATCGTCGTTCCCTGGAGAAGGATGATACCCTTTCTACGGCTCTTGTTCCTATCACTGATCATCCTCATGGGCGTCTCCAGAGTGTACCTTGGTGCCCACTGGCCCAGCGATGTCCTCGGTGGCTTCTTGTTAGGCGGCATCATCCTTAGTCTCTTGATTCACCTTCACCACCAGTACACCCCTCAAATAGAGCCATCCAAGGCTCTCTAGCATTCATTTCGGCAATCTCTTTCCTGCTGGGCTCGCCAAAAGCCGCGATCTTTTCGAGACAAGACAACCTATAAGAAGCAGGGGGTCTGCTTGTGATGCAGGATACATCCTGCCTGTTTCATAATATCCATTAGCATTCGAGGACTTTCCTACTCCCTGGAGTCCGTTACGAGGACATCGCCTGTAACACTGGGCACACTCTCAACGCTGACAGCTGTGGCGTTATCCACGCTACATAGCGTGATCGATTGACCTCTTTTCATGGGAAGTCGATTTCACCAAATGGCTACAGGGTTTCACCCTGGGTAAGGCCCACTTTGTGCATAGCTGGATATTCTGGATGGGAATACGAGGCGTTGCGAGTGCCATGATGGTAGTGACCTTCGGAGCGCTGTGGACAAACAATCGGCGATTGGAAGCCATATTCCTCGGTCTCATCAGCATACCGAACCTCTTCAATATTTGGCTCAGAGAGCTTACCGGACGCCCCAGACCAACTGCAGACCTAGTGGATGTGCTGATAGGGTATGGCGGAGTTCAAGGCACCAGTTTTCCCAGCGGCCATGCTCTCCACGTCGTTCTGTTCTATGGCTTCCTTATGTACCTAGCAAGCCTATATATGTCCAACCGCCCATTAATACGAGGCATATGGACACTGGAAACCATATACATCCTCGTTTCCGGTCTTTGGCTTATCTATGACGGACGCCACTGATTAACCGACGTCATAGGAGGTTACGTCTACGGTGCTCTTTATCTCCTAGCGCTGATAGCGGCCCATGGTTGGACAGAAGAGCGGGTACGACGTAATGAGCATTTACAGCTTTCCGGTATGCTTCCACGCCCTTTGAGAAGGCCTGCGGAGTATTTACTAAGGCTGATGGACTGACCTAGACCGCTGCAGGGCCCGGGACTTCACCACCATCTTTCTTCTCCGCCGCTTCCCTGCCGTGTTTCTTGATGGCGTCCGCCAGGGTGGCCCACGCCAGTAGAGCGCACTTCACTCTGATAGGAAAATTCTTCACCCCAGCCAGCGCCTCTACCTCACCCCACTGGTCCACCTCATCCTCAGACAAGCTCTTGCCGTACATCATATCCCTGAAACGAAAATAGAGGACTTCAGCCTCGTACAGGGTCTTACCCTTGATTGCATCGGTGAGAATAGAAGCGGACGCCTGACTAATGGAGCACCCATTTCCCTTGAAGCTCACTGCATCTACCAGGCCATCGACAAGCTTGATCTGAATGACCACCTCATCCCCACAGAAGGGATTCATCCCCTCGGCCTCAAGGTCAGACTCGGCTAGCTTCTCCTGGTTCCGGGGACTGCGGTAGTGGTCAAGTATGATCTCCCTGTAGAGATCATCAATATCTGCGAACTCGAATGCTTGCGTACCCATGATTATCTCAGTTGTGCGGTGTACATAAAACCAGGCAGCACGCCCAGCTTATCCAGCTGGCATTGTATCACACCACCTCAGGTATAACACAGGACCAACGATACTGGCTGACGGCTTTGGTTCATGCTTTGGCAAAGTATCTCAGAGTGGCGTTAAGGGTGGAGACCAGCAGGTCAACCTCTTCCTCTGTATTGTAGATGTAAAAGCTGGCCCTGGCCGTGGCTGGCACGGAGAGCTTGTTCATCAAAGGCATGGCGCAGTGATGTCCAGTCCTGATGGCTATGCCTTCCCTATCGAGCATGGTACCGATGTCGTGGGGATGAACATCTCCACCGTAAAACGAGACTATCCCACCTCTATACTCCACGTCCCGGGGACCAAAAACCCTTACCTGCTCCAACTCCTGAAACGCGCTCAGTGCGTATTCCGTAAGGGAGATTTCATGCTGTCGTACGTCATCCATGCCAAGGGCATCCAGATAATCTATGGCAGCGCCCAGGGCAATGGTGTCTGCGATGTTAGGAGTCCCCGCTTCAAAGCGCATGGGCAGGTCGTTCCAGGTGGCGTGATCGTCCCACACCTGCATTACCATCTCCCCACCGCGTAGGAACGGCTCCATATCTTCTAGCACCTCTTGCCTCACGTACAGCACCCCAATACCCGTTGGAGCCAGCATCTTGTGGCCAGAGAAGGCCAGGAAGTCGCAGTCCAGGTCCTTCACATCCACCTTCATGTGGGGAACACTTTGAGCACCGTCTATCAGAATCCTTGCCCCCACCCGATGGGCCGCCTGGCCCAGCTCTTTCACAGGGTTAATTGTTCCCAGGACGTTGGACATGTGATTCAAGGTCACGAGCTTGGTACGCGGTGTAAGCAGTTTATCCAGGTCCGATAGATCGAGGTTCTGCTCAGAGGTAAGAGGGATGAACTTAAGCTGCGCACCACGTTCTTGGGCTACCTTCTGCCAGGGAACCAAATTGCTGTGGTGCTCCATGTGCGTGGTAAGAATCTCGTCTCCTGGCCCAACGTTACTCTGCGCCCAAGTCTGGGCCACTAGATTAATGGCCTCGGTCGTATTTCTCACAAATATCAGCCCATCTGCAGATGGGCTGCCGATGAACTCGGCGCACTTCCTGCGGGCTTCTTCGTACCGGTCCGTGGCCTCCATGCTCAAGGCGTGGACACCCCTGTGAATGTTGGAGTTATATCCTTCGTAGTACTCGGCAAGTGCACGTATGACTGCTCTGGGCTTCTGAGATGTAGCGGCGTTATCCAGGTACACCAGAGGTTTGCCGTATACCTGCATGGACAAAATCGGGAAGTCTCTGCGGATTGCTTTTATGTCTAGCATTGATGTACTCCCCCTTCTAAAGAGGATGTCCCAACCTGAATAGACACTAACTTCCTAACCATTTCTGAAGCCTACCATACACCAACTCATCGACCTGGCCGCGCAGCGGCTCGTTCGCAATACTCTGGATAACCTCGCTGATGAAAGCCCTGGTCATGAGACCTCGGGCGGTCTTCTCGTCTATTCCGCGGCTCCTCAGGTAAAACAATGCGTTCTCGTCGATCTGGCCACAGGCTGCCCCATGGCCGCACTTCACATCGTCACAGTAGATCCAGAAGGCCGGCTTGGTATCCGCCTCCGCCTGATCCGACAACAGTAGGTTCTTGTCCACTTGATTGGCATTGACCTTTACCGCCCCCTCCCGCACGACTATACTGCCGTGGAACACGGAACGGGACTTGCCGTCCAGTATGCCCTTGTAAAGCTCACGGCTGGTGGTGTATGGCTTGGCATGATCGATGATGACCTGATTATCAACGTGCTGAGTCCCGTTCACTAGATAGAGACCGTTGAGCATGGCCGAACAGCCTTCGCCCTCGGTCAGCACGTTAAGGTTGTTCCTAACAAGCTTGCCGCCAAGGTCCACGTTAACCGAAGAAAATTGGCTGTCCCGCTCGAGAGCCACCTCGGTGGTGGTTATATGAAATGCTCTGTCACTCTGCTGTTGTACCTTGTAGTATTCGACTTTGGCTCCGGCCCCCACAACAACCTCCGTAACTGCGTTGCTGAAATACCGCCCTTCAGCAATACCGCCGTGACTCTCTATTATGGTCGCCTTGCTATCCTTTCCCACCACTATTAGGGCCCTGGAATGGGATACGACCTCCTCTTGAGACGTGCAGAGGAATAGCAGACGTATGGGTTCCTCCACTAGGATGCCGTCTGGGATGTGTACAAAGGCTCCCTCGTGAACAAAGGCGGTATTGAGGGCGGTGAACGCGTTAGCCTCGTAGTCTGCGTAATGGGCTAGATATCCCTGCACCAGGTCTGGGTTTGACCTCATAGCCTCGGCCAGGTTTACAACCATCACGCCCGCGAGCAGGGAGGACACTGAGGAAATCTCCTCGGCATAGCTCCCATTCACAAAGACCAACTGGCTCCAGTCCGGCTCGCCGAGGCTAAGACCTTTCAAGTCTTGAGCCCTTGTTATGAGGAGAGGGGAGGTGGGTGGGGATTGAAAAAAAGCCTTAGCTATGGGACCTACGTCCGTGTATTTCCACTCCTCGGTACCACCGCGAGTGGTGGGAAACCCCAGGTCCTGGAACTTTGACATGGCCACCCTACGGAGATCACGCGCCCATGACGGGTCGTTGGCATAGCCATTCTGCTCAAAGGATTCCAGGACTTCCAAATATGCCTGTTCTTGGTTTGCCGGACGCTGGATCATGAACAGGACATCCTTCAACCAGGAGACTGGAGGGATTTCAGAGAGTCATCAATATCGTCGTAGCCCCTATTTTCTATCTCAAGGGCCAGTTTCTTGTCGCCAGACTTCACGATGCGGCCATCAATGATCACATGCACGGTATCTGGTATGACGTAGTCCAGTATTCTCTGATAGTGGGTTATCAGAACAACGGCGTTTTCGGGCCTCCTTAGCTGGTTGATTCCCTGGGCTACAATCCTCAGCGCATCAACATCCAGGCCTGAGTCCGGCTCATCCAGGACGGCGAGCTTGGGCTCGAAGACAGCCATCTGCAGGATCTCGTTACGCTTCTTCTCTCCTCCTGAGAAACCTTCGTTGACGGAACGCTTGGTGAGGCTGCGGTCCATCTCCACAATCCGCACCTTCTCGTTGAGGAACCGGTCGAACTTTAGGACATCCATCTCCTCGAGTCCCTTGCTCCTCTGGACGGAGTTGAAACCTGCCCTCATGAAGTGGTCCAGGCGAACCCCCGGCACCTCCGTGGGATGTTGGAAGCAAAGGAAAAGCCCTGCTCTGGCACGGTTTTCAGGAAGCATTGTCAGGAGGTTTTCTCCTTCAAGCAGGACCGACCCGGAGGTGGCAACGTACGATGGGTGGCCCGCCAGCACGTTGGCCAGGGTACTCTTGCCAGAGCCATTGGGCCCCATAATGGCATGTACCTCTCCAGCATTTACTCGAAGGCTCACACCCTTCAGTATCTCAACGTCGCCGATGGAGGCGTGCAGGTCTCTTATCTCAAGCATTGTTGTCACTACCCCACGGTTCCTTCCAGGTTCATTTCCAGGAGCCGAGTGGCCTCCACGGCAAACTCCAAGGGCAGTTGCTTGAACACCTCTTTGCAGAAGCCATTGATGATCATGGCATGTGCCTCTTCCGTGGATATACCTCGCTGGTTGCAGTAGAAGAGCTGGTCTTCACTCACCTTGGATGTAAAAGCCTCGTGCTCCAGATAGGCCGTGTTGTTGCGCACCTCCACATAGGGTGTGGTATGAGCGCCACACTGGTTACCCAGCAGCAACGAGTCGCATTGGGTGAAGTTCCAGGCGTTGTTGGCCTTGGGCATGATCCTTACCAGTCCCCGGTATGTGTTTTCGGCGTGGCCAGCAGAGATACCCTTGGCGATGATGGTGCTACGGGTATTCTTGCCCAGGTGAGTCATCTTAGTCCCGGTATCGGCCTGCTGATATCCCTTGGTAAGGGCAACGGAGTAGAACTCGCCGATGGAGTTGTCACCCTGTAGGATTACGCTGGGGTACTTCCAGGTGATAGCCGAGCCGGTCTCTACCTGAGTCCACGATATCTTGGAGTTTCTCCCCGCACACTTGCCGCGCTTGGTGACAAAGTTGTAGATACCGCCTTTTCCATTCTTGTCGCCTGGATACCAGTTCTGGATGGTGGAGTATTTGATCTCCGCGTTGTCAGATGTAATCAATTCCACCACGGCGGCGTGGAGCTGATTCTCGTCACGCATGGGCGCACTGCATCCCTCAAGATAGCTTACATAGCTCCCTTCATCGGCAATTATCAGGGTACGCTCGAACTGCCCGGAGCCTAGGGAATTGATGCGGAAGTACGTGGTAAGCTCCATTGGGCAACGCACGCCCTTGGGTATGTAACAGAAGGAACCGTCCGAGAAAGCGGCAGCGTTGAGAGCAGCGTAGAAGTTATCGGTATGGGGGACTACTGAGCCCAGGTACTTTTTTATCAGCTCAGGATGGTTCTGGATGGCTTCCGACAAGGAGCAGAAGATTATGCCCTTTTTTGCCAGTTCCGCCTTGAACGTCGTTGCAATGGACACGCTATCAAACACAGCGTCCACTGCCACACCGGCCAGTAGCTTTTGCTCTTCCAGAGGAATTCCCAACTTCTCGTAGGTCTTCAGGATCTCCGGATCTACCTCATCCAGGCTATTCAGGTTTCCCTTGGGTTTGGGTGCCGCGTAGTAGATGATATCCTGAAAATCTATGGGCGGATGCTTTATATTGGCCCAATCCGGCATCTGCTCCTTCTTCACCAGGGACATAAAGTGGTGGTATGCCTTTAGACGCCACTTCAGCATCCATTCCGGCTCGCTCTTTTTCGCTGAGATAAACCGTATGGTGTCCTCGCTTAAGCCACGCGGAGCAAACTCTTCTTCGACATTTGTGACAAATCCGTACTTATACTCCTGGGTGACCACATCTTTGATGACCTGATTAGAAGCAGTCACAGATTTTCTCCTTTCCTTATCTCTTCACCCGTGTCGTGTAGAACCGGGCTCAAGGTAACACACTCATCTATCATCTGGCTTCAGAAATCTCTAACTGATGGTTCTCAATAATTGTTGACCAAATTGGTCAACAATTAGCATAGCACCAGGCACCAACTCAGTCAAGAGTCGTTAGAGAGAACTGCACATTGCTCAGAATAATCCAGGGCATACGGCTCTGGCAAATCTTGGGCGATACAGTTCGACATTCTGGGGGAATTACATAGCGGATTCCATTGACTTACACAGGGTCCAGTGATACAGTTCTCGGAACGCCATCACCAGGGGATAGTCCTTGGAAGTTCCTCACCTAAAAGAGCTTCGCAGATCCTATGGCTTCGATGAAGTGGCCATCGTCCCGGGGGACGTGACCGTCAACCCAGATCAGACCAATATAGACTTCGCCATTGGAGATCTTACTTTCTCTGTGCCCTTCCTAGCCTCCTCCCTTGATGCCGTGGCTTCGCCCAAGTTTGCCATATGCCTTGGCCAAATGGGAGGCCTTGCTGTCCTGAACCTAGAAGGTATCTACGCCCGTTATGATGACCCGGACGCCGTTATTCAGCACATCACCGAAGTACCCCAGGAGCAAGCCACCCAGCTACTTCAGAAGGTGTATGCCTTGCCGATCAAAGAGAACCTGATAGGCGAAAGAACAGAGGAGATCAAGAAAGCGGGGGTACCCTGCGCTGTATCCCTAACCCCGGCCAACGCCAAGCGCCTATCTCCTATCGCCGTCGAGGCTGGAGCAGATATCCTGTTTATCCAATCCACCGTCACTACGGCACGCCACATATCGAAAAGCGAAACGGGGCTGGACCTATCGGAGCTCTGCAAGCGGGTACGCATTCCCGTAGTGGTAGGAAATACTGTTACTTATGGCGCTACCCTGGAGCTTATGGGAACCGGTGTCCATGGAGTCCTAGTGGGAGTCGGACCTGGAGCAATTTGTACTACCCGAGAAGTGGAGGGAATAGGAGTGCCCCAGGTCACCGCCACTCTAGACTGCACCGCGGCTCGTGAAGAGTACTTCCATCGCACAGGCCGATATGTCCCTATCATCACTGACGGAGGCATGCGCACCGGGGGTGATATCTGCAAAGCCATCGCTAGCGGGGCCGATGCCGTCATGCTGGGCACCACCTTTGCCCAGGCAGAAGAGGCCCCGGGCATGGGCTACAACTGGGGCATGGCCAGCTTCCACCCAGCACTCCCCAGAGGCACCCGGATAAACGTAGGCTCGAAAGGCCCTCTACACCAGATACTCTTTGGCCCTACCTCTATGACCGATGGCACCCAGAACCTGGCGGGAGCTTTGAGAGCTGCCATGGGCATGTGCGGTACTTTCAACATACCGGGTATGCAACAGGCAGCGTTGGTTATCGCCCCGGCCGTCAAAACCGAGGGCAAGTACTTCCAGCTAGCCGGACGCTGGTAGTGGGGATTTTCCCTCTCTGGCGTTTGCAGGTAAGCGGGGGAGTCAATCACCTAGGCGGCAGACTAATTGGCCTCCGTCGTCGGGAGATCCACCCTTCCTCCCAGCCCTGTTATGGTTCGGCCCTAGG
>JASLXI010000149.1 GCA_030740415.1 Dehalococcoidia bacterium | reverse complement strand
CGTTGGGACAGATTCCCCTGGATCTATAGGGTTCCATTACCTCTGCCACCTTGCTGAGGATACGGAACCACTTGGGCTGGCCCCTCTGCTCTCCCAAGGCTTTACACTCTGCCTGCAGGTGCGGAGCCCTGGGATCCTCCACCTTATATACACGATGACCAAAGCCCATGATCCTACCACCGCGGTCTAGGATATCCCGAGTATACTGCTCAGCGTTGCTCTCTTCGCCTATATCTAGGGCCATCTGCATTACCTCTTCCGCTGCACCTCCGTGAGCAGGCCCTTTCAAGGTACCTATACCGGATACTATGGCTGAGTGGAGGTCGGAATTGGTACTGGCCGCGACCCTAGCAGCAAAGGCAGAGGCATTAATACCGTGCTCTGCGTGGAGTATGAAGTCTTTCTCCATGAGCCGAGATTCCTCTGCGGTAGGCTCCTTACCGAAAAGCATGTAGAGGAAGTTGGCGGCCTGGTTCAGGTTGGAGTTGGGCTCCATTGGTTCCTGTCCGCCCTTGATACGAGCATGAGCGGTAACGATGGTGGGTGCTTGAGCCGTCAGACGAATACCCTTACGGAGATTAGCCTCCGAGGAGTTGTCGGCCACATCAGAATCGTAAGCAGCCAGGGCAGACACAGCAGTGCGAAGGACATCCATTGGATGAGAATCCTTGACCAACCGGATGATCTGGATGATCTCAGGCGGTATGGACCGGTTTGCTCGGAGCAGAGCATCGAAATCGTTCAGTTCTTTCCGGTTTGGAAGCTTTCCATACAGGAGCAGATATACGGTCTCCTCAAAAGTCGCTTTTTCCGACAGATCGTGGATGGAGTATCCCCGATAAAGCAGCTTCCCTATGCCGCCATCAATGAAACTGGACTGAGTCTTGTCAATGTAGACACCCTGTAACCCTCTCTTAAGCTCTATTTCAGTTGTCATCACGCCTCTCCTTACCAATCTAGTCCAGAAATGCTAAGCCTCGCTAGTCTAACCGTCCTCCAAAACGGTTGAAAGCGTGAGACATAAGACGCTTCTTAGCCGCATAATTAATATCCACTATGCTCAATGCAAGGTTTTATTCAAAAACGGCGCTCACTATTGCACCGATAGTTTAGACCCTATCGCCCAGCAGGAAGTTAATCGGGACGCCATGTGCGATGGAGACTGCCATGGCAAAAAGGGAGTCCACGCACCCGATAGTAGCCCCAGCGCTCGGGAAGCGCCAGCCGTCGGGACTGCTATCCCTTGGGTCTTTGACCAGCGAAGCCGATTTACATCCATAGAGGGCACTTCTCCGCCATTTCCCATTCGATCTAGCCCTTGCACCGCATTGAAAATATATCATTTGGCTCCTAGAGCTGTCAATATGAACCATTCCAACGTGCCCATTATAACGATTTGTGAAATTGCCCACGATGTAAACCTTCGTGAAACGTTATTGACATCGGTCAGAAGTGAGTGATATAGTAGGCGCGGTGGAAGATGGGATGGGCCTGCAGGAGCCGCCCTGCAGGAAACGGTCTCAACGTCGCGTTAGGGCGGGTGTTCTTGCTGATGAGTGATAACAGTATCCTAGGGGGGCGCGGGCGGAGAAGAGTCATACTTACCTTATCCCACGGTTATTTCTGTTTTCACAAGGAATCGTCGCGTCGGACGCGAGCTAATAGCCCTAATGCCGGGAGATTGATCGCGCGAGTCAAGTTGATACTTTGATATCACAGGAGAGGGAATAGATGCAGAATAAAGACTTCGTGGTCCGATTCGCAGGTGAAGGTGGAGGTGGCCTGGTGACCTCAGCTGAGTTGCTCGCTCAAGTGACCGCTCAAGTAGGCTATCACGTGAAAACGTTCGTTACATTTCCGTCTCAGATCATGGGCGGTCCCACATTTGCACAGGCACGGATCTCCACCGAACCTGTTTTGAGCTACGGCGATGAACTGGACGTGTTGGTGGCCTTTGACCGTGCAGCATATAACACACACCAATCGGAGGTCAGAGACGGCGGAGTAATAATATACAACTCAGAGGACTTCCAGTTGGAAGAAGACGGCAAGAGCTTCGGATTACGGATAGACGAACTGGCCAAGTCGACGGGAAACCCGCGAGCCGCCAACATGGTCATCTTGGGCGCTATAGCCTTCCTAGTGAACATGCCAGAGCATTACCTGCCCGAGTTCGTCACAAAGAGGTTCTCCCGTGGTCGCCCCGGTGACGAGGAGATAATCAAGGGCAATATCATGGCCCTATCCCTGGGTAGTGAGGAGGCCAAGAAGAGCGGCTTCAGCCTAGGCGAACTTGAGGACCCACAGCCACCCGAGGGTGAGCAGCTCATGATCAAGGGCAACGATGCTGTAGCTCTTGGGGCCATCGCGGCCGGGCTGGATGTCTTCATAGGGTATCCTATATCTCCTGCAACCGCCGTTCTCGTATACATGGAACGGAACCTGATAGGACCCGGCAAGTTTGTCTACCAGTCCAGCTCAGAGATAGAGTCCATTATCTCTATAGTTGGGGCAGGCTACGCTGGGAAGAAAGCCATGACATCCACCTCCGGGCCCGGTGTCTGTCTGATGAGCGAGGGGATTGGCATGGCGTGGATGGCCGAGATTCCCGCGGTGATTTTAGATGTGCAGAGAGGTGGCCCCGCTACAGGGCTGCCCACTAAAGTTGAGCAGTCAGACCTGCTGACCGCTATACATCCCGCCCACGGTGACGTAAGCGTGCCGATTATTGCGGTTGGCACCGTTGAAGAGTGCTTCTACGGTGCCGCCCTAGCACTCAACTGGGCCGAGCGGTACCAGGGGCCCGTGATCCTGCTCAGCGATCATGCTCTATCAGAGCAGGCACAAAACATCCCGAAGCCAGACCTCAGCAAGGTGGTTGATGAAAGAAGGATAACCTACCAGGGACAAAACGGGTATGAGCGTTACGCCGGTTCAGAATTGTCGGCCATGCCAATACCGGGGGGGCCCGGCGCTTACGTTGCCAATGGCAGCGAGCACGACGCCATGGGAGACACCACTCACCTGTCCAGCCGACACATTGAAATGACCGATCGCCGCTTCGGCAAGCTGAAGCTCCTAGAAGATGACGCGTACGAGCGAGAGAACCCAGAGGAACCTATTGCACTCATGACTTGGGGCGGCTCCAAGGGATCAACTCGGGACGCTTACAACCAGATGATGGCGCAAGGTCAACGGATTGGGTGGTACTACACCATGCAACTCAATCCACTACCCCCAAAGCTATTGCAGGAGCTCAAGCAGAAGGAACTAGTCCTGATCCCGGAACTGAACTACCTGGGACAGCTCTCCAGCCTCCTGCGTGCCAAAGGCGTAAAGGCAGAGTCCATCACCCAGTACACTGGTACGCCTTTCAAGGTTAGCGATCTTAAAGCGGAGATAACCGATAGAATGCAAGCTCAAAAG
>JASLXI010000148.1 GCA_030740415.1 Dehalococcoidia bacterium | reverse complement strand
ATGCGTAAAGTCCTCTGAAGTCACGAATCGAACGGCGCACGATGGGACCCGTTGGTTGATTTCGTGGCCGACGGCTTTGAGTAGATGTGTCTTGCCCAGGCCAGCTCCTCCGTAAATGAACAGTGGGTTATAGGCTATCCCTGGGCTTCCCGCCACAGCCCGGGCGGCGGCGCAGGCCAACTGGTTGGATGCCCCGGTGATGAAAGTATCGAACGTGTACTTGTTGTTGAGCCGTACTAGGGACGCTCCGTTTCTCCTTGAACTGCCATTGCTCTCAAAGGTGCTGGAAGGCTGAACCCGCGGGACATCAGCGGGATGCTGAGAGGCGACTCGGAAATCTAGGGACACTTCTTCGCCGATGATATCAGCGACGGCCTTCTTGACCAGAGAGAGGAAACGGGTCTGTAGACTTTCAGCCACGAAGGGCGAAGAAACACCAACCATGAAGGAACTGTCATCAAAACTCATTCCAACGGTGCCTCTCAGCCAAGTATCGTAGAAGGGTTTGGTAACCTGAATCTCCAGTTGACCCAGAGCAGTCTCCCAGATCTCTTGAGCGGATCGAATAAGCGTCATGAAACCTCTATAAAAAAATCACTTTACTCGTAAAAAAGCATCACGAAGGCAACCTGTCTCAGGAGTCGACAGCCGCGAGTCTCGACGAGGCAAGATGCCGAGGTGGAAAGTCTTGGGGGTGACACCGACACACCGACAGAAGATAGCATAAATAGCTCGATATCTCAAGGGGTTTTTGACATAACCTAGTTTAATTTTTTGGGCAAGAACCCCTGCCCTCTCCGGAGGTTTTCCATCAGGGAAACAGCTACTCCGATAGCAAAAAGGTCTAGATTCTAGATAAGAAGCGCGCTGAGGCAGCACAATCGGGGAATCAGACCGAAGGACGATTCGTCGGTGCGTTTGTATGGCGCTCATGCGGGTGTTAGAATCCCCGTGGAGGCAGGAATGCGAATCGTGTTCATGGGTACACCGGAGTTTGCTGTTCCCTCCCTGGAGGCGTTGCCGGCGGTAGAGCATGAAATCGTGGCAGTCTACACGCAGCCCGACCGATCGGCAGGCCGGGGCAGATCCTTGGTCCTCAACCCTGTTAAAAGGCTGGCCCAATCGCAGAGAGTCGAGGTTGTTCAGCCGGCGAGTTTGAGGGAGAGTGTAGCCTTGGAGAAGCTGCGTAGCCTTTCCCCAGATGCCATCGTGGTGGTAGCTTACGGACAGATACTGCCGGAGGAAGCCCTGTCTATCCCGCCGTATGGATGCATCAACGTCCATCCTTCCCTCCTGCCGCGACACCGGGGGCCTTCGCCCATACCGTGGACCATTCTGGAAGGGGACATCATCACCGGCGTGACTACAATGCTTATGGATGCCGGGATGGATACGGGGCCAATACTGGAACAGAGAGAAATACCTGTGCTGGATGAAGACACGACGGCGACACTCCAGCATAGGCTAGCGGGCATCGCGGCCTCTTTGCTGCCGGAGACTTTGGATAAATGGTTCCGTGGAGAAGTGCGGCCGAACCCTCAAGACGAAAGCCTGGCCACGTATTCCTGGCTGGTGTCCGCGGGAGACGGAGAAATGAACTGGCAGCTGCCCGCCATGGAGCTGTGGCGGCGGGTGAGGGCTTTTAACCCCCGTCCTGGGAGTTATACCTTTTGGGCGGGCCGCATTCTTAAAGTTACTAAGGTGATGCCCTTCCCGCAGATGGTTAGCCAATCACCAGGGCGTGTCGTTTCCCTGTCCCGTGACGATTGTGAAGTGGGGGTAGAGACAGGAAAGGGTGTCCTGGGGCTACTGCGGGTCCAGATGGAAGGGAAAAAGGAGATGAGGGCGACGGACTTTGCCCGGGGACAAAGAGATTTCTTGGGCTCAGTGCTGCCCTTGCAGTAGAGGAAAAGGCCGTGCTACCATAACCTTCTTCTCTCTCTCTCCCGTCAATAGAAAGAGAAGGACGCGAGTGAATTCAGATAGATCCTCTCGCCGGGCATGGAAAAGAGCCGCCGAGTTGTCGGGACAAGCCGGACATGATAGCTTTGCCGCATTCAGAGAGCTCATAGCTCGGCTGAGGAATCCCGACGGCTGTCCCTGGGACCGACAACAGACCCATGCCTCCCTCAAGACAACCCTTCTAGAGGAGAGCTACGAAGTGCTTCAGGCTCTGGAGAAAGGTGCGCCCGAGGAGCTCTGCGAGGAGCTGGGAGACCTGCTGCTGCAGATCATGCTCCACTCTCAAATCGCTGCGGAGTCGGGTCACTTCGACGTGGATGACGTCGTTCGGGGAATAACCGCCAAGATAATCCGGCGCCATCCCCATGTTTTCGGCGACGCCAAGGCGGAGAATGCCGAGCAGGTGATGCAGCGCTGGGAGTTGCTGAAACGGGAAGAGAGAGAAGAGGGAGATTCCCAGCTGGCCGGTGTTCCGCCTGAGATGCCAGCCCTGGCCTACAGCTATTCCATTCAACGGCGGGCTGCCGGAGTGGGCTTCGATTGGGAGGATGAGGACGGCATTCTGGAAAAGCTGGGAGAGGAGATGGAAGAGCTAAGGAAGACGGAGGAGCACGAGGAAAGGGTCAGGGAGTTCGGCGACCTGGTTTTCACCCTAGTGAATGCGGCCAGGCGGGAGGGGGTGGACCTGGAAATGGCCCTCCGAGGTACCAACGACCGCTTCCGCCGCCGCTTTCAGTACATGGAGCAGATATGTCGCCGTCGCGGCACATCCCTGGACAAGCTATCCCCTCAGGAGAAGGATACACTGTGGGAAGAGGCCAAACTGCGAGAGGTGGAGAGATGAAGCTGGTCGGGGCGAGTGGATTCGAACCACCGACCTCAGCGTCCCGAACGCTGCGCGCTAACCAGGCTGCGCTACGCCCCGTGCTCGGGACATTATACGCCAGATTGACGAATTTGTGGAGTTCTACCCAGGGTGACCGCGCGATCTTCTGCCGAAGGTATGTGATTGGCTTCGCTGACACTCGCGATGACAGCTTGTCACAGGGGAGCTGAAAAAAGATGAAGTACTGCATTCTGATTATCGATGGGGCTTCCGGCTGGCCACTGGCCCAACATGGGGGAAAGACCTGTCTAGAGCTGGCTCATACCCCCAATCTGGACGACATGGCCCGGGAAGGAATCCTGGGTCTTGTACGCACGGTACCCCAAGGGATGGAGCCCAGCAGTGCCTGCGCCTGTATGTCCGTGTTGGGGTACGACCCTGGAGTCTACTACCGGGGCAGAAGCGGTATCGAGGCCCGGAGCATGGGAATCCCCGTAGACCCTGGGGAGGCGGTGTTCCGCTGCAACTTGGTGGCAATATCCGATGGGAAGATGCAGAGCTATTCCTCCGGACATATCCGCACCGAAGAGGCGCGGGCCCTTGTGGATGCCATAGAGAAGGAAATGGGCAACGACGAGGTGCGTTT
>JASLXI010000147.1 GCA_030740415.1 Dehalococcoidia bacterium | reverse complement strand
CATCTGTGGAGCTTGCTCTTGCAACACTCTTGGGAACTCTTCGGCGTTTCGAGAACTTATGACAATCCGTCGCGGCCACCTCTCTCGCCGAATCTCGATGATGACGTTGTCTCTGGAGAGCGTCAGTCCCAGCCACGGCTCACGAAAAGACGCGACCTGTGCCCACATCCTCTCTGGTGCACCAGCACCAGGTTCTACAACGGATAGCGGAAACGGAAGGGTCCGAATAATTATCCTAAGCTCAGCCTCTCCTGCCAGATATCGGCTGTCGAAGAGTGTCCACAGTCTTAGAACACTCAAGGCAAGAACCACTAGGATTGCCCAAAGGCCACCTCCCTCGAGGTCCAGCAGGGTCATTACCGCCGTTATCCCCAGCACCTCTGAAAATCAGCGTTGGAAGCCATCAGTCCATTTTTGGTCGAAAGCCGACAGCGGACATTGTCAGGTAAGACCTCAACTTAGATGCCACAGACATTCTATCAGAACAAATGTGGGTACTGGGCACACCCTGCCCTGCTTTCGTTGACAGCCACCCGACCCCTTGTTATATTCGCGTGGGAGAGTAGATGACCTCTTTTGCAAAAACCTCAAGAGCTGCAGAGATACTTGTATCCAGAGAGCAGATAGCCGAGACCGTCGAGCGTATGGCCCATCAGATACAGGAGGACTACCCCGCGGAGATGCCACTGCTGGTGGGTGTTCTCAAAGGCTCCTTCATATTCTTGGCCGACCTGGTCAGGAAGATGCAGCGACCAGTTGAGATAGACTTCCTCCGTGTCTCCAGCTACGGCAGCGGTGTCAAGTCGTCTGGTAGCGTAGGGCTTCGTATGGGTGTCACCAGTCTTGTTAGAGGAAGAGACGTTCTGATGGTGGATGATATCGTGGACACGGGTCTCACCACCTCTTATGCAGTGAAGTATCTGAGGCGAAAAGGAGCTTCCTCCGTGAAGCTCTGCACCCTGCTGGACAAGCCCTCCCGCAGACAGATGCCCGTGGTTCCGGACTATATGGGATTCACGGTGCCCGATCAATTCATCGTAGGCTATGGACTGGACTTCGACGAGCAGTACCGCCACCTACCCGATATCCACGTCCTTGCGGGAGGCGTTGATGAGTCTTAAAGAACTCATAGAGGTGGCTCGGGGAGACGCCGTAGCCGACCTCGTCTTTTCCAACGCTCGAATCGTCAATACATTCACAGGGGAGATCGAAGAGAGCAGTGTGGCTGTATATCAAGGTCGTGTGGCTGGTGTCGGCGATTACACAGACGCGCGCCAGGTTGTGGATCTGGAAGGCAAATACCTTGCCCCCGGCTTCATCGACGGCCACTTTCATCTGGAGAGTACCTACCTTCACGTTGACCAATTTGCCAGGGCGGTGGTGCCCAGAGGAACCCTGGCCGCGGTCACTGACCTCCACGAGGTGACCAACGTGGCTGGCCTGGAGGGAATGCGGTACATCATGGACTGCGCCCGCAGGGTGCCCGTAGATCTCTTCTTCATGGCTCCATCCTGTGTTCCGTCTACATCTATGGAGACCTCCGGTGCGACGTTGGAACCGAACGATATTCGTAAGGCCCTGCGATGGAAACGAGTCCTTGGTCTGGGGGAGCTGATGAACTTTCCTGGGGTCATCAGTGCCGACTCACATGTTCTTGAGAAGGTTCAGGCATCTCGTGGACGACCTCGAGACGGCCACGCCCCTGGGGTTCGGGGTAAGGCCCTTAATGCGTATCTATCGCCTATCATCGGCTCCGACCATGAGTCCACTGAGTACGAGGAAGGCCTAGAAAAACTGCGGCGCGGCATGCGGCTTATGATAAGAGAGGGATCCTCGGAGAAGAACCTGGAGGAGCTTTTGCCTCTGGTCAACGAGGGCAACTATCATCGGTGCATGCTGGTAGTGGACGACCGAAGTGCCCTGGACATTCTGGAGGAGGGTGACGTGGATGCTGTGGTGCGTAAGGCCATTCGTCTGGGCCTCGACCCTATCAGGGCCATTCAGATGGCGTCTCTCAACGTGGCCGAGTATTTTCGTTTGGAAGGCTTGGGCGGTATAGCCCCTGGCTACCATGCCAATATGGTGGTCATCGGTGATTTGAACGACTTAGACATCCAGCAGGTGTACTATCAGGGTCGCCTGGTGGCTCAGGATGGAAAATCGATGTTCGCCTCTACTATGCCCGCGAACCAGGTCATGACACGCACCATGCGAGTCAAACCTTTCAGTGTGGCAGACCTCGCCCTTGCTACAGGCGGTGCAGGGACCTTCCCCGTTATCGAGATTGTGCCGGGGCAGATTGTGACCCGCAGGCTGGACCAACGTCCCAGTCACAGCAATGGTATGGCAGTTACCGATCCGGGTAGTGATTTGCTCAAGCTGGTGGTGGTGGAGCGACATCATGCCACGGGCAACATCGGCATAGGCCTGGTCAAGGGCTTTGGCCTGAAGAAAGGAGCTATAGCTACCTCTGTGGCTCACGACTCCCATAATATCGTCGTGGCGGGGGTATCCGACGACGACATTTACACAGCCATCAAGGAAGTAGAGGGCAATCAGGGTGGGCTGACCGTGGTTGCCGATGGCAAGATCCTGGCCTCGCTGCCTCTACCCATTGCCGGCCTCCTGTCCCAGGAGCCCCTTGAGACGGTGGCCGCGAAGATTAAGGAACTGGAGCAGATGGCCAATAATTTGGGATGCAAGGCTCCCTCACCCTTCTCCGTTCTCTCTTTCCTGGCCCTGCCGGTTATTCCTGAACTGAAATTGACAGATATGGGACTGGTGGACGTCATGGCGGGCGAATTTGTGGAGATAGGGTAAGGGTCTATGAGTAACATTGAGGCAATTACATTCGACCTGTGGCAAACTCTCATTATGGACAACCGTGAGCTTGGCAGGGCCAGGACTCGGCGGCGCCTGGAAGGGGCGCTGCAAGCCCTCACGGACGCGGGCTACGACTTTTCCTACGAGCAACTCCAGGAGGCCTATCGCAGCTGTTTCAGGATCTGCCGCGCTATGCACCAAGAGGAGAAAGATTATACCTTCGATGAACAAGTCAACATCTTCATAGACAGCATAAATGAAGACTTGTCTCATCGGCTGAACAGTCAGGTGGTGGACCTTATCAATTACTGGTATGCAGAAGCGTTCTTCGAATTTCCTCCCGTGGTTGCTTCTGGGGCGTACGAGGTGGTTAAGGAAGTAAGGGAGATGGGATACCGCGTGGGCATTATTTCCAATACGGGCATGACTCCCGGTAGGCTATTCAGGCGATACCTGGCCCAGCATGACCTCCTGGACTTCTTCCACGTCCTCACCTTCTCCGACGAGGTGAGACTCTGCAAGCCCTCAACAGAGATATTCCACATGACGCTCCAAGAGTTGGGGACAATGCCGGATAAGGCAGTCCATCTGGGCGACCACATCCAGAACGATGTTCTTGGGGCCAATCGGGCTGGTATGAG
>JASLXI010000146.1 GCA_030740415.1 Dehalococcoidia bacterium | reverse complement strand
GTCCCTAGAGACTCCCATAGGGGAGGAAGAGGATAACCACCTGGGGGACTTCATTGAGGACAGAGGTGCCATTGCACCCGCGGATGCCGCTTCCTACCAACTCCTGAAGGAGCTGGTTGAAGATGTCTTGGACACCCTCAACCCTAGGGAACGGCGTGTTCTGCAGCTGCGCTTCGGCCTAGAGGATGGCCGCAGCCGCACCTTGGAAGAGGTTGGGAGAGAGTTCGGCGTCACCCGAGAACGTATCCGGCAGATCGAGGCCAAGGCACTGCGTAAGCTCCGTCACCCCTCACGCTCCAGGAAGCTCAAGGACTTCTTGGAATAGCCGGACACCCTGCAATCCACGCTATATGAGTACAAAAGGCAGCCACCCCTAGAAGAGTGGGGGCCTTTTAGGGGCTTCCACAACGAATGTCCTCTTCTTTCTGTTCAACTTCTCATGCCCCCAGAGCACCATTCCCACTAAACGTATTCCAAAGAGTCCTCATAGAGAGAATAGGTGGTTCCTTCAATAGTCACTAGATAGAGGTGCGAGCCATAGACAGTAGTGCCAACATGGGCCTCTATGGTACCCAGAGAACCCTTTATCTGGGAATCGGTATTAACGCCAATAACCCGCACCATGTCACCCTTCTGGAACTCAGGCACACCCATGCCTATCTTGGAGCCCTCGAGCGAGACATCTTCAAGGCCCTCAATCCGATGCTGGCTATCCACATAACCATACCAATCCCACCTAGGACTACTACGCCGATAAATCCAAACACGTTGAATGTGATAAACAGGCCTATCCCACCAAGCAAGCCAACAATGAGTGACTTCATGGGACAATTCTACACCAATTTCCGATGCCACCGTTGGAAGCGAATTACCTGCCCAAACCTCCCGTGCTCCGCAGCAACACTGTGGGGCTTCCAGTGATATGGTAAGAAGGAAATCTCTACCTAGTCCGTTATGCGATTAAGAGCCCGGAGAGCCGCCAAGGCCATGGCCCCAAGGAACACACCAATGATAATGCGGACCAAGGTGAATATGATGGTAGCAAGCCAATCAGCATTGCAGAGAATGACGCCGGTTGTTCCGCCGCAACGTGCAGTCGTATCCAGTGCCCAGCGATAGGTCAAGACACCAATTACGAACGCACCCACTGAACTTGCCAGAACTAACTGCAGGTCTCGCAAATACTTGAGCATATTATAATTTACAGGACTACCGACAATGCCTCAGAATACCGCCACCGTTAGGTGGTAACAGCATCATAGCTGAGGGTTGGTACCCCAGACAGGACTCGAACCCGTAACCTACGGCTTAGAAGGCCGTCGCTCTATCCTTTGAGCTACTGGGGCACGAATAAACGTGTCCATTCTAGCAACTGAAAGCCAGGTCGCCAAGAGCAGAGCGCGGCCTGCATAACTCTCCATGGCCGGCTCTACTCTTCCCAGGATGTGCGTACCCTGTGCACTGTCAGGCCGCCAGCACCAATGCGGTCGATATCCTTGATCTTCAATTGTCCCACGGCCCCACTGGTGGTGAAGTACTTCTGTACCTGAGAGCCGATGGGCTTTGAGGCCAAAATAGCCACCAGAGAAGCGGAAATAACCCTTGGAAAATTGCTCCATCGTCGTTCGCTTCCCAAGGCCAGAGCGCAGGCCAGCCCAGTCAGCGTCGCCGCGACCACCAGGTTTGTCCCGCAGTAGGGAGACAAGGCCAACTCCTTTTCGCCTGCCCTCAAGCGTTCCAGGGCCTCGTCCGCGGCCTGGGAGAGTACAACGGTGGGCAAATCACCGTAGACAAGAAAGCCCCACTGTGTAGAGTTACCACCCAAGATGCCGCGCTGATTCAGCTTGGAATGGGCAATGGTAATAGTGGCATGCTCCAGGCCGTGGTTTCTACGTATCTTCTTCAGAAAGTCCAGGTTCAAGATGCCCTCCATGGCGCCAGAAGCCGCACATCAAATGATACCATTCCTCGAAGTTGAGTGTACGTTTGGAGTATGCACCGGAAGATCGGGAGAAATCTTCAACCACGAAGGTGGTTGCGACGAGCCACGCTCTAATCGACCAGTATGATCTTCCCCAACGCCATCCCACTCAAAGTGACCGCGGTTACAACGAGACCCGCCATTAGGACGCCCATTGCTATCCACGGTATGGCTCGCCGAGGCGGAATGCCGAAGACCCAGGCGGCCAGGGAGCCTGTCCACGCCCCTGTCATCGGCAGGGGTATGGCAACCAGGACAACGAGTGCCATGCTACCATACCTCTCGAACCGGCGAGACTGCACCCGTCGCAACCGGTCTTCCTGCCAAGCAAGGAGCTTGCCCGCGGGGTTTGGGAAACTCGACAGTATCCTAGAGAGTCCTTGAAGGCCGGGCAGCAAGATCAACACCGGGACCATATTGCCAACCACAGCTATGGGCAGCGCCACATACCAGGCAATGCCGTACTTGCCAATGGCAAGGGGAATGGCCAGACGGAGCTCACCAATAGGCGTCATGGCGGCACCAAAGGTCACCAGAAGGTCTAATAAGTCCATCAGTACGTAAGGATACACGAAGCCTCGGAGCCTGAACAGCAAGTAAGGCACGCATGCCGTTTTTTCCAATTGGATATGAAATCTGGTATTCTGGGTGCCTAAAGCAGACCAGTTGAACTATCAAAAGGCGGTGCACATATGTATGAGATCGACCTGAGTAGCAAGAATGGAGCAGTGTTCGGGGTTGCAAATGAGCATAGTATTGCCTGGCCCATTGCCCGGATACTCCACCAGGCTGGGGCAAGATTGGCAATCACGTACCAGAACGAAAGGTTCGGCGAGCGGGTCTCCCGCATGACGCAATCCATGGAAAACGTGCTGCTGGTGGAGTGCAATGTGACCAGGGACGAGTCCATAATCGCGGCCTTTGATGGTATGAAGCAACAGTTCGGCAACCTAGACTTCGTGGTACACAGCATCGCCTACGCCAACAGGGACGACCTGAAGGGAGATTTCTCGAAGACGGCCAGGGACAGCTTTCTGATGTCAATGGACATCAGCGCCTATTCCCTCATCCCCATAGTGAGGTACGCCGCCCCTCTGATGGAAGAGAGTGGGAGCATTGTGGCCATGACGTTCCAGGCATCGGAACGAGTGTTTCCAGGATACAACGTCATGGGTACAGCCAAGGCTGCGTTGGAGAACGAGGTGCGACAGCTTTCGGAGGAGTACGGGCAGCGGAACATAAGGATAAACGCCATATCCGCTGGGCCTCTGGAGACCCTGGCTTCCCGGGGTATCCACGGCTTTTCAGAGATGCGGAATATTCACGCGGAGAGAGCCCCCTTGAGGCGCAACATCACACACGAAGAGGTTGCCAAGACAGCGCTGTTTCTGTGTACCGACCTGTCCAGCGGAATTACCGGGACCATCATCCCGGTAGACGCGGGATACCATATCATGGGAATCTAATAACAACTGGAGCCCTATCCGTGATAGGGCTCCAGTAATT
>JASLXI010000145.1 GCA_030740415.1 Dehalococcoidia bacterium | reverse complement strand
CAGAGCGATGTCCTTGGACTGCTCCTGTAGAGATACGATCACGCCACAGCTCTTGGAATCGAAGCCGAAGTCGGGGTTGTCGTAGCCCACACCATGGATGGTCTCGCGTATGACGTTTGAGACATCCACGTAGCTGTCGGTGGTAATCTCGCCCATTACCACTACAAGCCCGTTGGTGACGCATGTTTCGCAGGCAACCCTAGACTGGGGATCCTTGGCGAGCATGGCATCCAGGATGGCGTCCGATACTTGATCACACAGCTTGTCTGGATGACCCTCTGTCACCGATTCAGAGGTGTACAGATAGGATGGTGAATCTGTGAATGCGAACCCCATGAATTTTTCCTCCCCAATAGGCTACTTGAGATTAGTCCTATGCCCACTATCCTATAGCATATCCGTTGGAATAGATTCTTGTGTTTATTCGGCGCGATAACCCTTTACCCACGATCACACCTTCGGTCAGCTCATCATAAGGTTCCTACGTGCCCTCTTCCCAACTCTCCAGATACTTTTTCTGCTCTTCGGTCAGAGAATCGATCCCGATGCCCAGGGAGTTAAGCTTTAGCTGGGCTACAGCGTTATCTATTTCGCTGGGCACAGTATGAACGTCCCGCGCCAATTCCTTCTTGAGGCCTGCCAGGTACTCTATGCATAGAGCCTGGTTCGCAAAGCTCATGTCCATTACGCTGGATGGATGGCCTTCGGCGGCCGCCAGGTTAATCAAGCGTCCCTCACCCAGGAGATACACCTTCCGACCATCCTTGATGGTGTACTCCTCCACCGAGGGACGGATCTGGCGTCTGCCAGAGGACATGGATTCCAGATAGGGAATATCTATCTCCGCGTTGAAGTGACCACTATTGGCCAGGATGGCGCCGTCTTTCATGCGTTCCATGCTGGGCCCGTCTATGACTTTGATGTCTCCTGTCGCGGTAACAAAGATATCGCCAAGTTGGGAAGCCTCCAGAACAGGCATGACCTGATAACCATCCATGATGGCCTCCAGGGCCCGGACGGGGTCCACCTCGGTTACTATGACGTGGGCCCCCATGCCGCGGGCCCTCAAGGCGATACCACGACCGCACCATCCGTATCCGCAGACCACCACGTTCTTACCAGCCCAGAGCACGTTGGTGGCACGAGTGATGCCATCCAGAGTGCTCTGTCCAGTCCCATAACGATTATCGAAGAGATGCTTGGTGTCCGCATCATTGATAGCGATGATTGGGTATGCGAGTTTGCCCTCGCGGGCCATGCTCCTCAGACGTATTACTCCGGTAGTCGTCTCCTCGGTCCCGCCTTTGACGTGCTTGAGCATACCGGTCCGCTCTTTGTGGAGAACTGTCACGAGGTCTGCACCGTCGTCAAGGGTATAGTGAGGCCCGTGCTCAAGGGTGGAGTGAATATGCTGGTAGTAGGTGGCATTGTCCTCGCCATTGATGGCAAAGGTCGGTATTCCGTACTCGCTTACCAGCGCGGCAGCCACATCGTCCTGGGTGCTCAGTGGGTTGCTGGCGCAGAGGACCACACTGGCCCCGCCGTCTCTGAGGGTAATAGCCAAGTTGGCCGTCTCCGTAGTCACGTGAAGGCACCCGGATAGGCGCATCCCCTGTAGGGGCTTTTCCTTAACGAAGCGTTCCCTAATGAGCCGCAGCACCTTCATCTCCCTGGCAGCCCATTCGATACGCAGAATTCCTTGGCTGGCCAGAGCGGGATCCTTCACATGGCCTTCGGCTTGGGTCACCATCCTTTACATATCCTCCTTTGAACTTAAAGGCATTGCTTTTGGTTAGGCAGTGGGCACAATCATACGCCCCTGTTCTCAGCCCGTGCATCATAGTTGATTTGGTGCTGGCCTGTCCACCGTTCAACAACTGCCTCCTTAGTCTAACCCCAAAAGTGGAGACTTATCATGTCACCATGAACGGAGCGATAGGTCTGGGGTAACGGGGCTATCCTGAGCACGTTGAAACCCCACACCAGATTCTTCGTAGCTTCCTTCCTCAGAGTGACTCTCCAGGCAAAGCCCCTATAGCCTTCTCAAGCCGACTACGCATCCGATGGGCTTGGTTCCCATCCAATTTCTGCGACCATCGGTCTGCACGATACATGATCCCCCAGATGAAGGGGCCCTTGGCATCTGCATACCTACTCCAGTCGTCACCGAACCGTTACGCCAGGTGTTGTTTCAGTTGTGCGTGGCGTCCCGCATCTTCCTAGTGAATGTTCATGTAGTCTCGACACAGCAGTGCGAACTGCTCCGACCAACTCCCTGCTCATCTCACGTGTATATGCGTCCTCTGAGCGCCAGGAGCCTCACGGAAGTAGCGTTTGGTCAACTCCGGGTTATCCCCTCTGAAAGTATAGCCGAGCCCTTCCGGCTCCCGTTGGAGGGGCTCGTTTGGCTGAAGTGCGATCACGGAGATTTGGATATCAACGACGGGCTTTGCGGCTAACCCTTCCACTGAGGCGGGCCCTATGTGATCAATGCGAAGGGCGACTTCACCCGACGCCTCACGAAACTTCATGTAGAGGTTATTAAAGAGGACAGGTCCCTCTGAATCGTGGGGGAGGCTCTCCACCTTCCCGGCGGTTACAGCTCATCCTCCACGATTTCAACCATCACCGAGACAAAGGCTCTAGCCTGCCTACAGCGTGCGTTCCACAAGCTTCTGTAGGTCGGCCTCCGGCCTGGCACCGACGTGGCTGATTATTTCTCCTGCAGCTATAGCCCCAATTCGACCGCTGGCTGCAACATCGTAACCGTGAGTAATGCCGAAAAGGAATCCCGCGGCGTACAGGTCTCCCGCGCCCGTGGTGTCCACAACGCGCCTAACTGGCACGGCATTGACCTGGTGTACCATATCGCTGGTCGCAATGAGAGACCCCTCCACACTGCGAGTGACCGCCACCAGCTTACAATCTCCCCGCACGCGTTCCAGGGCGGCATGGACATTCTCCTCCTGGTACAGTGAGATAATTTCCTGCTCGTTGGCAAAGAGGATGTCGACATGATTCAGGATAAGGTCTCTAAAAGAGTCCCTGTGCCGATCGACGCAGAAGGGGTCGGAGAGGGTCAGGGCCACCTGGCGCCCGGCATCGTGGGCCAACCGGGCCGCCTTGATCATGGCTTCTTTTGCCTGTGGAGCGTCCCACAGATAACCCTCCAGATACGTCATACGATGACCTTGGATGGTCCGTGCATCCACATCCTCTGGGCCAAGTTCTACACATGCGCCCAGGTAGGTTGCCATTGATCGCTGCCCATCGGGAGTGACGATGACCAGACATCGTGCTGTCGGCGAGCTATCGAGGGCGGGCGCGGTGCTGAAGGTGATACCGAGGGACTCCATGTCATGGTGAAAGATGCCACCAAGCTGGTCGTTATGCACCTTACCGATGTATGACCCTGTGCCACCCAAGGATGCCAGGCCAGCCATTGTATTTCCCACGGAACCGCCGGACATCTCCACTCCGAGGACCATTGCTT
>JASLXI010000144.1 GCA_030740415.1 Dehalococcoidia bacterium | reverse complement strand
AGGCTGCGGCCAACATTTTCAACACCACGCTCTTTCCATCAAGAGCAAGTGCCAGTGCAACGTTGACAGCTACCGCGGACCACTGGCACCGGGGGTCATAGTGTGTAATGGCTGCGCTGAGCAACGTCTCCTCCACCAATCTCTGTGGATCTCTGCGCCATCTAAGAGCGACTGGCGAACAGCGCATCACTGCCCCGTTGCCCGCAGGTCCCCTGCCATCCTTCTCCCAGACAACCTGCGCTGCCTCAGATGCCGGGGTTCCATCTCGCAGTTCCCTTAATACACGGCGAGTCAGATTGCCCATGCCTCGTCCGTTCTCTCGTGCCCAGTCTAGTAAACGTGCCCCTAAGTCTTCCATATCAAGTGAGTTGCCTGTCAGTAGAGCTTCTGCGAGAAGAACGGTCTGAGCCACGTCATCGTCCCATGGTGCATATTTTTCTCTGGGATTAATTTTCAGTGGACCCTGGGTTGGTAGATCACGGGGATATCGTGCGGGCGCACCTTCATATGGAATGCCGAGCAGGTTGCCCACTACAACTCCTAAGAGGACGCCATGGTACCTGTCTTTAAGGGCAGGATCGCAGTGGGAATCTGCTGCCTTAGCGGCCGAGATTGTTGCCAAAGGGCTGATATGAGACCTGTGTTCAGGTTACTGCTCCACTTGACCTCTAGTATACTCTAGTCGCCGTCATTATCAGAATCAGGTGCTTCTGACACTGCCCGCCACATTCTATGAGAGTGCCTCTGTACGTGCCGGACCCAATCCACCCCGCCCTATGCTACCCGGAGTGAAGATTGGTCGGAGCTATGTTATGCCCAGGGAATCCGTTGATCCCTTCTTTATTGGCTATGTTCCAGCTAGGGGAAGACCCAAAGCAAAACGCAAATATACCAAGAGGGATCCGAAATAATTCCGGTAAGAACACTAGTCTACAGCAGGGTTTCCACCGATGCCTAAGAGCGGGACAGTGCCTCACTGGATACCCAGGAGAGGGCACGATCGTTGACTAACATGTTCGAGATCACGACTCCAACCTTGACCGCAAACTTCCATATCGCTTGCTTCCTTTCTCCTCAATTCCGTGCACGATGGCAGCCACACGGTTATATGCCGTTACATCCTATGAGGATTTCTCGATCCGAATTGCGCACGCCTTGAATTCGGGTGTTTCGGTGATCGGGTCGTAGGCATCGGTCGTGAGCAGGTTGGTAGCCGTCGAGTTCGGGTAATGGAAGCTCATGAACACTACTCCAGCAGGAGAGCGGTCTGTGACCTTGACTTGCACGTCAACCCTCCCTCGACGGGACACCACGGAAATCTTATCCCCATCGGCAATCTCCAGTGTGGCAGCGTCCTCCGGGTTGACCTCAGCCCATTCGTGGGACACCAGAGCATCAAACCCCGCCGCTCTGCGAGTCTGGGTACCCGTGTGGTAGGTCGAACGGCGTCGGCCCGTCGTTAAGATCAAGGGATACTCATTGTCAGGTGGCTCCGCCAGAGACACGTGCGGTACGGACTGGAGGTAACCCTTTTCCGTGACGAATGTATCCTGATGGAGGTACGGCGTTCCCGGATGATCAGGTGTAGGGCAGGGCCACTGAATGCCCTGGAGTTCGATGCGTTCATAGCTGATTCCCGCCAGGATAGGCGAATTTCGTGCCAGCTCGTCCCAGATCTGGGATGGGTGATCATAGGACATTTGGTATCCTAGGCGCGTCGCCAGCTCCGAGAGAATGACCCAGTCTGGCTTGGCCTCCCCTGGTGGCCCCACGGCCTTTCGGACTCGCTGCACCCGGCGCTCGGTGTTGGTGAAGGTGCCATCTACCTCTGCGAAGGATGCTGCCGGCAGGACCACATCAGCCATTTGGGCGGTCTCGGTTAGGAGTAAGTCCTGCACAACAAGAAATTCCGTGGCCTCCAGCGCCCGCCGCGTCTTGCCTACGTTGGCGTCGGACACGGCGGTATTCTCGCCCATGATGTAAATGGCCCGGACACTCCCGTCCAGGACCTGATCCAAGATGGAGACCTTGGTGGTGCCGGGCCGTGGGTCCAGGGTGACACCCCACTCCCGCTCCCACATCCCTCGTGCCGCATCGGCCCCGGTACGCTGGTAGCCGGGCAGATAGCCGGGTAAACAGCCCGTGTCGCCGGCGCCCTGGACGTTGTTCTGCCCTCGAAGGGGATTGACCCCGGCGCTTGGCACGCCAAAGTTGCCGCAAAGCAGAGCCAGGTTAGCAATCGACTGAACGTTATGCACGCCGCACGAGTGCTCAGTGACGCCTAGGGTATATATGATGGACGCTCGGTCGGCCTTGGCATACTCCCGAGCTGCGGCCACTATCTCCTCTTTCGATACCCCAGTCAGTTCCTCGGCTTGCTCCGGTGTGTAGGTTTTCAGGAACTCCCGTAGCTCCTCCAGCCCCTCCGTACGGGTGGCGACGTACTCCTTGTCATACAGCTCTTCCTTGATGATCACGTGGGCCATCGCGTTGAACAGCGGGATATCGGTGCCTATGCTGAGCCTGAGCCATCGGTGAGCAAGATTGGTAAACTCGATCTTACGCGGATCAACCACAATGAGCTTCGCACCCTTGGATATAGCCTTCTTGACACGCAATGAGAGTACCGGGTGGGTCTCTGTGGTGTTGGTCCCTACGGCCAGGATCAGAGTAGCTTGCTCCAATTCCGCGATGGAATTGCTCATTGCGCCCCTGCCTACCATGACCGCCAGACCGGCGACCGTTGGGGCGTGTCAAGTACGGGCGCAGTTATCTATGTTATTGGTCCCAATGACCGCCCTGGCAACCTTCTGCATTAGGTAGTTGCTCTCGCTGGTGGCACGGGCAGAGCTCCACAGGGCGAAAGCATTCGGTCCAGACTCCCGTTTGATCTGACTGAACTTGCTGACGATGAGGCTATATGCCTCATCCCAGGTAGCCGGCTCAAGGACACCATTACGGCGAATGAGTGGAACGGTAAGGCGGTCTGCGCTGTGGATGAAGTCGGTACCGAACTGACCCTTGACACACAGCGACCCAGCGCTGGCTGGCGAGCTCCAGTCTGGCGTTACCCCTATGACCTTACCATCGGCTACGTTCAGGATTATGCCGCAACCCACGCCACAATAAGGGCAGATACTGCGGACCTCGGTGACATCCTTGGCCCGGGCTTGTCCCAGCATCTTCCTGTCCATAAGGGCACCCGTGGGGCACACCTGAATGCACTGTCCGCAGAAGGTACATGGACTGTCCAGAAGGGCCGTGTCGAAGGGGGCCGCTATTCTGGTCTGGAAACCCCGGCCCGCGGGCGTGATGGCGTGGGCCTGCTCCACCTCGTTGCATACCCGTGTGCATAGGTAGCATGAGATGCATTTGGAGTAGTCCCGAAGTATGAAAGGGTTCGAGTCGTTTAATTGAGCGCCGCTGGTTACGCCACTAAAGCGATCAGGTGCCACTTTGAACTCATTGGTCAGCGAATGGAGGGCGCACGGGCCCTGTTCGATGCACTTGGTGCATCCCTCCTGGGGATTTTCGGAGAGCACCAGGCGGAGGATTGTTC
>JASLXI010000143.1 GCA_030740415.1 Dehalococcoidia bacterium | reverse complement strand
GTTAATGGTTAGCCACCTTGTTCTAAGGGCATTTCTTTTAGAGAGGAAATCCCCTCTTGTTCCATATAACAGAGAAGATACTGGTTGATCTGCCTCATCAGCCCGGGGCCCTGATAGATGAAGCCCGTGAATAGTTGGACCGTGTTCGCACCGGCCTGCAGGGCACTTAGGGCATCCTCGCCAGAGGAGATGCCGCCACAGGCGTTTATGACGAAATCATCCCCTGTGTGTCGTCGGATTTCTCCTACCATCCGTAGCATGTGAGGGTACAAGGGCCTGCCACTCAGGCCTCCCCAGCCTCTAGCCAGGCGGTCGTCCTCTACGGGTCTTGTGTTTGCAGCTGTGATCCCATCGAGGGCATACTTCAGGCACAGGTCCACTAGTCCTATTGTGTGTGCCCTCTGGGTCTCATCGAAGTAGGGGGAGAGCTTTAGGAATACAGGTTTCTCTTTCAGGGGCCTCAGGGTGGACAGCAACTCTTCGAGGTGTTGCGGCTCTTGAAATATCCTTATGCCCTCGGTGTTGGGGGAGCTTATGTTCAATTCGATCCCGGAGGCCAAGGGCTGTAGCCTCCGGTAACAATGAGCGAACTCCTCTACGGAGAGACCAGAGATGCTTGCCAGTAGAGGGACACCTCGATTAGAGCTGCGTCGGAGCCTATCGGCAGCAGCCTCCAAGCCCTGACTGGGAAATCCCAGGGAATTCACCAGCGATTTCTCCGAAGGATTGCGCACAATCCTGGGCCTTGGGTTCCCTGGTCTTGACCTGGCTACCACTGTGCCCGCCACTATGTATCCGAAGCCAAGGTTGGAGAGGGAGTCCAGCAGGCGACAGTCCTTGTCGTAGCCGGCAGCTAAGCCGATGGGGTTAGGCAGGTGGATGCCCCCCACGTCGTTGTGCAGTCTCTCGTCATCCAGTTGGAGGAAGGGCCTCAGTGTTTTCCAAGCGGGCTTTATACCCAGCACCGCCTCGGCGAGATTTTGCGCCCTCTCTGGGGGTAGAGTAAACAGCAGGGGGCGTATGAAGTTTGTGTAGATGCTCACGGCTTCTCTCTATACGGGGTGATCTTATTCTACAGCATGACAGAGCCAGGGTCGTGCAAGCATATACCAGTGTGAGAAGCCAAACAACCGCATGCAGGTTTGTCCACGCATTCCGTGAATGATATAGTTCCATTCAATATCTACAACAGCAAGGAAGGCAAGGAATGATTGGATTTCTGGGAGGCACTGGGTCAGAGGGAAGAGGACTGGCTGTAAGACTAGGGCTGGCGGGAGAGCCGGTTATCATCGGTTCTCGGGACGCGGCAAGGGCTGAGGAGGTAGCCAGGGAGTTGAAGGCCCTCGGACACCTGTCGGAGGTACATAGTGGTCTCAACCAAGAGGTGGCCGGGAGTGCGGACGTGGTGTTCGTGACGGTGCCCTTTCCCGCGCAACGCGCTCTCCTGGGATCCTTGAAAGAGCAACTTGATGGCAAAGTGGTTGTGGATACGGTGGTCCCTGTGACCTATTCCAGGGGGCGGTTCGACATGGTGTGTGCGGAGGAAGGTTCGGCAGCCATGGAAGCCCGGGTCCTTTTGCCCGGCTCTAGGATCGTGGCTGCCTTCCAGACCATAAGCGCCCACGATCTTCTTGACCTCACCAAGTCTGTGGAGGGAGATGTAGTGATTTGCGCTGATGACGAGGAAGCCAAGGCACTGGTGATGACCCTAGCGGAGAATATTCCTTCCTTGAGAGCCGTCGATGGTGGTGATCTTGAGAACTCTCGCTACGTGGAGGGAATCACTGCGTTGCTGCTCAACATTAACCGTCTTTACCAGGCCCAGTCTGCGATAAAGCTCATTGGCATATAGCGTATAGTGGCCTGCTGTACACTTCCAGGTTGGACATACCTTTACAAGGTTACCACTGAAACGTACAATTAGAGCCATAGCCAAAGATTGACACAGGTTTCACAATGTCCAGTATTTTGCAGTCCAACATTCCATCGGTACCAGGTAGGTAGAATGCTTGCAGGTAGAGACGAGGCCAAGGAGTACGTCCTGAGCGCAGTGAGGGAGAACGATGTCAAGTTCATCCGCCTCTGGTTCACGGATATTCTAGGCGCGCTCAAAGGGTTCGCTATTACTGCCCAGGAGCTGGAGGAAGCCCTACAGCAGGGGGTTGGCTTCGACGGCTCTTCCATAGAGGGCTTTGCCCGCATAGACGAGAGCGACATGGTGGCTATGCCGGATCCGACCACCTTCCGTATCCTTCCTTGGCGCCCGAAACAGAATGCGGTGGCCCGGATGTTCTGTGACGTTCTCACTCCTGAGTGGGAACCCTTTGAGGGAGATCCACGGCACGTATTGAAGCGGAACCTGGAACGTGCTACGACACTTGGCTACACGTATTACGTCGGGCCGGAACTGGAATTTTTCTACTTCAAGAGCTCTGAAGGTACGGACCTGCTCGACCTGGGCGGTTACTTTGACCAGACTCCCCTGGACCTGGCCACGGAGCTACGCCGGGAAACTGTGTTAACCCTGGAGGAGATGGGAATAGCTGTGGAACTAAGCCATCATGAGGCGGCCACTAGCCAGCATGAGATAGATTTGCGCTATTCAGATGCGCTGACCATGGCTGATAACGTGATGACCCAACGCCTGGTGATCAAAGAAGTTGCCATGCGTAACGGCCTATATGCTACTTTCATGCCAAAGCCAATTGCTGACGTCAACGGTAGCGGAATGCATGTTCATCAGTCCCTCTTCAAGGGAGCGTCCAACGCTTTTTTCGATGCTGATAACGTTCAGCACTTGTCTACAATAGCCAGGTCCTTCGTTGCTGGTCTGATGCATCACGCTCCGGTAATAACAGCGGTGACCAATCAATGGGTCAACTCCTATAAGCGGCTCATTGCTGGTTACGAAGCCCCTGTATATATATCATGGGCGAGCGTAAACCGCTCCGATCTCATTCGAGTGCCCGCTTATAAGGGACGTGAGGAATCTGTACGCATAGAGTATCGTGCCCCAGACTCGGCCTGCAACCCATACCTTGCCTTTTCCGTGATGCTCGCGGCAGGGCTGGATGGCGTTGAAAAGAAGCTACCTATCCCTGATCCTGTAGAGGATAACGTGTACGAGATGACAGATGAAGAACGGGAACTCCGGGGTATAGATACTCTTCCCGGAAGTCTTTGGGAGGCAATTCTTCTGACAGAGAAAAGTGATCTGGTACGTGAAGCTCTTGGCGAGCATGTCTTTAACAGCTTCATACAGAACAAGAAGATTGAGTGGAACCAGTACAAAGCCCAGGTTACCAACTACGAACTAAAGAAATACCTACCAATCCTGTAGGTATTAGGAGTTTACTCATTGGAGAAGCTACCGTTGTCACAATGTATATATGGTTTATATGACCCCAGGTTCGAACGCGATGCCTGTGGGGTAGGTCTGGTCGCTAACATTAACGGCACGAAGACTCATGACATTCTAGAGAAGGGGCTGGAGATCCTGCTCAACCTGGCTCATCGAGGAGCCTGCGGCTGTGATCCCCTAACTGGAGATGGGGCCGGGATACTGCTTCAGATGCCCCACCAGTTCCTCAAGCAGCAGTGCGCC
>JASLXI010000142.1 GCA_030740415.1 Dehalococcoidia bacterium | reverse complement strand
GTAGATGGGCCTGCCGCGGGGCAGAGTGCGAAGGAAAACTGGGAAACCTTGACAGGCACCTACTATGAGACCGTTGGATGGGACAAAGAAACTGGGAAGCCACTACCAGAGGTGATGCGCAGCCTGGGCCTGGAATATCTCATCCCAGAGGTTTGGGGTCCTGAGGAGGCGAAAGTCGGTGGTTGAGGAGCAAGGTAAGGCAGGCACAGCGGTTAAGCGGCAGGTTCAAATAGAGGTTTTTGCCTGGCTTACCCGTTACGTGGGTGGCGACGGCGGCGGGCGGAAGTTTTTCACTGAGGAGTTTGCTGCCGGTGAGAGTGTTCAAATGGTGGTGCGGAGGTTGACACGGCGTTTTCCAGACCTGGATCAAGTCCTGTGGGATGTTGAGAACGGGCAGCTTGGGGCGTCTGTAGAGATCATAGTCAACGACGCTTTTCTTGGTATAACCCATACCATGAACAGCAAAGTCAAGGATGGGGATATGATAACTCTGCTACCGGCGTGGGACGGTGGGTAGAGACTGACAGGAGATAGCTTCCTACATACCCTAACCAACTGCCTGTAATGAACGCCATCTCTACGCTCTGTAAGACGTCGACCACGTTATCACACACCTGCATTCGCATTGCATGGACTTAATGCGTAACTTTGAGGTGTTCGCGATGGAAAGGGAGATCTATCAAGGAGACAACAATGCCATGACAGAGCAACTGCCGGGCGGATATACGGGGAGAATTCTCAGAGTAGACCTCACCACCGAGAGGGTGTGGGTAGAGACGTTGACCGCGGAGGAGTGCCGGTACTATCTGGGTGCCGCAGGGATAGGATACAAGATACTGTGGGAGGAGGTGCCTGAGGAGGTCACATGGGACCACCCTGAGAATCGGCTGATCATGGGTTCCGGGCCCCTGGCTGGGACCCCGGTGTGGGGCACAGGCAGCCTCAACGTGGTCACCCGGGGTGCTATGACCAACGGTGCTGTGATGACTAACGCCCAGGGGTTCTTTGGATCCAACCTGAAGTACTGCGGCTACGATGCACTGGTGCTCCAAGGGCAGGCCAAGAAATGGGTCTACGTGTACATAAACGACGACGTGGTGGAGTTGAGGGACGCCTCCCATCTCATTGGACAAGACACTTGGGAGACGCAGGACACCCTTCAGGCGGAATATGGCCTGAGCGGACACCAGATGAGCGTGTACGGCATCGGCCCTGCGGGAGAGAATGTGGTGCGCTTCGCCATCATAGAAGGGGATTACGGGCACGTGGCCAGCAAGAATGGCTGCGGAGCGGTGATGGGAAAAAAGAACGTCAAATGCGTGGCCATAGTACGAGGGACAAAGGGTGTCCAGGTGCACGACCCCAGTGGGCAATTCCAGGTAGCAGACATGATCGCACACGACCTGAAGCAAGGAAATGCGTACACCAACGGCACACTGGGCTTTCCTGCCGGATGGCAATCTGGAATGCTGCCTACGAAGAACTATACCACCAACATTTACCCTGCTCCTGAACGCGCTGACGAGTTTGCCCCTCTCAAGTTTCGCGAGACGTTTCCACATCGGGGACACCAGTGCAGCGCATGCGGAATGAAGGGACATTGCCACATGATGGTGGTGCCGGAAGGGCCCCGCAAGGGCACCCTCATAGACGAACCTGAAGCAGAAACTCTGTCAGGGTGTGGAGCCCAGATAGGGGTTGTGGACCCGGTGGAGGTATCGTGGCTGGCCACCCAGGTGGACAAGGCCGGAGTGGACGTGAACGAGTGGGGTTGGGTGTCTGGCTGGGTCATGGAGTGCTATGAGAAGGGTTACATCACCAAGGAACAGTTGGGGGGCCTGGAGATGAAGTGGGGCGACGTAGAGGCGGCTAACCAGCTACTCCAGATGTTGGCAAGGAGGGAAGGCTTTGGAGATGTGCTGGCAGAAGGAGTCCAGCATGCGGCGGAATACGTGGGGGGAGAAGCCTACGACTGCGCCATCTTCATCCGCAAGGGTGTGAGCCCTCGCAGCCATGACCATCGCAGTCGGTGGATGGAAATGCTGGAGGGATCCGTGAGTGGCACGGCTACAATTGATACCCAGGCTGGGATACACCTTGAGGAGTTCGGACTGCCCCAAAGTCACGACCCTTTTGACCCCCAGGCGGTGGGTTCTACCCTGGGAACGATGGTCGGACGATTGCACTTCATAGACTCCCTGGGTATCTGCAAATTCACGGCCAACACCTACCACGAGTTCGTGTGCAGTGCTCTAAGTGCGGTGACAGGGTGGGACTACACCAAGGAGGAGGCAATGGCTTTCTGGAAGAGGTGTGCCGCCATGTTCCGGCTGTTCAACCTGCGGTGTGGAATAACCGTGGACCAGGAGAGACCCTCGGAGAGGTACTGGTCTACGCCTGTGGATGGGCCCGCTGCTGGTACCAGTGCCAAGGAGAACTGGGAGACGATGGTGAGTGCGTATTACCAGAATGCCGGATGGGACAGAGAGACTGGGAAGCCTCTTCCAGAGACCCTGCGCAATCTGGGTTTGGAGCAGATGATACCCGAGGTGTGGGGTGCCGAGGAGGCAAAGATCGGCTAATAAGGGGCACGCTGTAACTGGGTTGCAGTAGTGCGGCCATGGGTTCAAGGGGGCGGTGAAATTGGCCTAGGCCTCGCTGTCATATCCGCGGGCCGTGGACAATATTCTGATAGAAGTTACTTGGTGGACACTGCCCGGTAACTTCTGTATTCTGTAAGAAACATCTCCCCGAGTTCGGATTCGTTGCAACTTGAGAGACAGTAGCAGGCTCCCATCACTCTCACCCAACATGAAGCCATTTCCAGAAGTTATTACCTATGCCTGAGTTGTTCACAGTGGTGACGCCAGATGATGCCCTGAGTAGGCTGCGCTTCAATGTAGACCACAGGGTTGATACGGAGGGAATCAAGGCTAACTTAGCCGCTGGGCGGATTATCAGTGAAGACATCTACGTCCCTGCCGACCTCCCAGATTTTCCACGCTCTACCATGGATGGCTATGCCGTTGTAGCTGGCGATACGTACGGTGCCAGCGAAGCTATTCCTGCCTACCTCAATGTTATAGGAGAGACTCCTATGGGTGAGCCCGCGGGATTGGCTCTGCGCAGAGGAGAGGTGGCATTGGTGCATACAGGGGGAATGCTGGCCGAGGGAGCCAATGCGGTAGTCATGGTGGAGAACACCCAGCGAGTGGATAAGACTACAATTGAAGTGGTACGTCCCGTGGCTCCTGGAGAGAACGTGCTTCAGATAGGCGACGATGTCAGGGTGGGGCAGCTCTTTTTCCCCGCCGGGCATCTTCTACGGGCTCAAGATATCGGAGGTCTGATGGGCCTGGGTATAAATAGGATCACAGTATCTCGCAGACCACGGGTATCTATCCTGTCCACGGGGGACGAGTTGGTGTCTCCGGAGCAGGAGTTGACTCCCGGTAAGATAAGGGACATTAACACCTATAGCCTGTCTGCCATTACCTTGGAAGTGGGGGCTATCCCCCTCACCATGAATATCGTGGGTGATAGCTATGAAGAGCTGAGGAACGCCTCAGCGAAAGCCATTGAGCAGTCTGATATGCTTGTTATCTCCGCGGGCAGTTCTGTCAGTACCCGAGACATGACC
>JASLXI010000141.1 GCA_030740415.1 Dehalococcoidia bacterium | reverse complement strand
TCAACGACAGTCACCGCAGACCGTTGAATGCGGGGGAAAGATGATTCTCGCACAGGGAACAGGGCGCCTCTCCAGTAATAACAGGCTCAACTGCAATTTAGCATAGGCCCCATGGGATGTCAACTTACCTCACTAAGCTCTGAGACTCCAGAGTCGGGCCACTTCTCAACTCCTTTAGTGTTTGGGTATCCAGACAACACTAGGATAGGTCGAATCCAATTTTGGTGAACCAGCGTATGTTGACAACAATCATCGCTGCGTAGAAGTAGACAAGCAATCGGAGTCCCATTCCCTGTGGAGGGAGAGGAATACTATGTACGACACAGCTCCAAAGCAGACCAATGAGGTGGACTGGTGGGATGTTAATAACGAAACGCTGCGATTCAATCAGCTGATTATCAGCCCATGTACTCGGGTGGTGCTGAAGGATGGGACTGAAATGCACCTGACAACAGTGGAGTTCGATCTGCCTCTCTTTCTGGCTTCCCATCCAGGCCAGATCTTCACTCGAGAGGGACTCACGCACAAGGTATGGGACTACATTGCACCTGTCGATTGCAGTATCGTCACGGTGCACATTCGGAGGCTGCGAGAGAAGGTCGAGGGTTCTCCTAGGAGACCCACCTACAACAAGCCAGTGTGGGGCACCAGCTACAAGCTCGAGGGCTAGGGCAGAAGATCACCCTTCTGCCGGTTTCCAACGGACGTCAGGCTTGCGCGCGGCCCTGGCCTCATCCAAGCGGCTGTTGGGAGTGTGGTGAGGTGCATCCTTCAGAACCTGGACGTCTATATCTGCCTCCCGGGCAATGTCTTTCATCACCTGGATAAAATAGTCCAGGGTCTCCTTGCTCTCCGTCTCGGTAGGCTCGATCATCAGGGCCTCTTCAGCGATTAGGGGAAAGTACATGGTGGGAGGATGGATGCCATAGTCAATGAGACGCTTGGCAACATCCAAGGCACTTACTCCCTTTGCTTTCTGGGTCTTCGCTGAGAAGACCACCTCGTGCATACATGAACGATCATAGGGAAGATGGTAATCGTCCTTCAGAGCGTTGAGTATGTAGTTGGCATTGATAACAGCGTTCTCGCTTATCTCCCTTAGCCCCTCGGCTCCCAGACCGCGGATGTAGGTGTAGGCCCTGACCAGCATTCCAAAGTTGCCGTGAAAAGCGGCAGTCTTGCCGATGCTACGCTCTGGCTCTGCAAGGCCGTACGTCTCTTTGTTACCACTGCTGTCAGTCATCTTCTCAACCACGGGAGAGGCAAGAAACGGGGCTAAGAGTGAATTGGCACACACCGGCCCTGCGCCTGGGCCTCCTCCTCCGTGGGGTGTGCTGAAGGTCTTGTGAAGGTTGATATGCAGCACGTCGAAACCCAGGTGCCCCAGCTTGGTCTGGCCCAATATGGCGTTCATGTTGGCGCCGTCCCCGTATACCAAGCCCCCAGCTCGATGCACGGCCTGACATATCTCCAGGATGTTGGTGTCGAAGAGTCCCAGGGTATTGGGCAAAGTGAGCATGAGACCAGCCGTCTCGGAGTTGCACGCCTGTCTAAGGGCGTCTACGTCCATGTTCCCCCTGGCATCGGAGGGTATGCTCACCACCTGGTAACCACACATGGCTGCAGAAGCAGGGTTCGTGCCGTGAGCGCTATCGGGCACCAGGACGGTCTTGCGGTTCTTGTCTCCCCGAGACACGTGGTAGGCCCTAATCATAAGCATACCTGCCAACTCTCCCTGGGCACCAGCCATGGTAGCCAGACTAGTGGCCTCCATGCCTACTATCTCGGACAGAAATCCTTGAAGCTGAAAAGCGAGCTTCAGTGCCCCCTGTACCGTCTCCGGCGGTTGTAGCGGGTGAATCTGGGAAAATCCCGGGAGATTAGCCACCTCGTCGTTAATCTTGGGATTATACTTCATGGTACAGCTGCCGAGGGGGTAGTAGTTGGTGTCCACGGAGAAGTTCATCTGGCTCAGGCCGGTGAAGTACCGTACCACCTCTCCCTCGCTCACCTCTGGAAGACCCAGATCATCCCTTAGCTGTTCCTCAGAGGGAAGGGGCTGGGGAGGTACATCCAAGGGAGGCAGAGCAGTCCCCACTCTACCCGGGATACTGCGTTCCATTAACAGACGGCGGTTACGTTCCTGGTTCTTCATTTCCTCTATCGCAATGGCTCTAGTTTGTCCTCGTCAGTGCCTGCGCCAGGCCATCTATCTCCTCGCGAGTGTTCATCTCTGTTACGCATAGAAGCAGCCCGTTGGGAATTCGGTCGCTGACGTCCAAGCCCCCGATAATGCCCTCTCGCAGAAGAAGTCTGTTCACCTCTTCCGGGGCGATTGGACACCGCACCACAAACTCCTGGAAAAATGTCCCCTGGATAGGAAGAGAGTGGCCAGGAATCCGTTCGATGAGGGACGCTGCGTAGTGGGCCTTGTGATAGGTTAGCTCGGCTATGTGACGAAGTCCGACCTTACCCATACATGCCATGTAGACTACGACGGCAGTACCGATCAGAGCTTCACTGGTGCAGATGTTGGATGTAGCCCGTTCCCGGCGGATGTGCTGTTCCCTGGTTTGCAAGGTGAGAACGTAGCCATCTCTTCCCTGAGTATCCACTGTTTTCCCGACTATGCGGCCAGGCATCTGTCTCAGAAACTCGGTTTTGCAAGTAAATAGCCCCACGTACGGGCCACCATAACTCAGGGCCACTCCCAGGGGCTGTCCTTCTGCAACTGCGATATCTGCCCCGCTCTCACCTGGAGGCCGAAACATCCCCAGAGACACCGCGTCCGTAGACGTCACCAGCAAGGCGTTCTTTTCGTGAACTATCCTGGCCAGAGTCTTTAACTCTTCCAGATACCCGTAGGAGTTGGGATGTTGTACCACAAGGCACGCCGTATCGTCCTCCAAGATAGGGCCGTTTGGGCTTGTTAAATATATCTCCAGACCCTGGGGCTCAGTGTATGTTTTTATCACCGATAGATATATGGGCGATACAGTATCAAGGACGGCTATGCGTCCCTTGCTGGTGACACGACAGGCCATCAGGGCTGCCTCCGCCAGTGCCGTAGCGCCGTCGTACATCCCAGAGTTTGCCACCTCCATACCCATGAGTTGACACACAAGGGACTGGAACTCATAGATGGCCTGCAACGTGCCCTGGCTTACCTCCGGCTGGTATGGAGTGTACGCCGTGGATAGTTCACCTCTGCTGATGACATGGTTGACGACCGCGGGGATGTAGTGCTGATAGGCCCCACCACCCAGGAAACAAGACACCCTCCCTGGAGTCGAGTTGAGGTCAGATAGAGCCTGAAGCTCCCTACGCAATTCTAACTCGGAGAGGGGAGAGGGAAGATCTAGAGATGGATGGCCATAGCCCTCTGGTATATCAGCAAAAAGAGCTTCCACCGATGCGACACCGATGGCTTTGAGCATGTCAGAGCGATCTGTGTCCGTGTTGGGGACATATGGCGAGGAGAAACGGCCCTGATGCATTGGCTACTAGTCCAGGGTTTCCAGAAAGGATTCGTAATCGGCTACGGTCAAGAGCCCATCCATCTCGGCTGGCTGCGACGGCTTTACACGTATGAGCCATCCATTGTCATAGGGGTCTTCGTTCACAATCTCTGGGCTGTCAACC
>JASLXI010000140.1 GCA_030740415.1 Dehalococcoidia bacterium | reverse complement strand
CGATTTCCTCCCTCAGTCCACGCCATTGGCATAATCGTGGAGGCTAACCAGGGCGACTTATTGACGCAGAAGGTCCTGTGGGAGCTATACCGAAACACGGAGCATCTACGGAGTGCGGACCAGGCCGGAAAGCTGGCCCCGCCTGGACTGGCTACCCAGTCCTACCTGTCCCCATTTTATTATGCCGAGATAGAACAATTCGTCGTGGGGATACACACGCTGGCCGACGCAGTACAGGATGTGCTAATCCAGGACCCCAGACTGAACACTACCTTGGAGAACGCCAGCGACGACCAGGTGAAACTGGTCCTGCACCAGTTGTTCTCAGACCCCCGTGGAGAGGAGTTCAGGGACAGCCTTTCCGTTGAGACTACTAGTGTGCCTCGGCACGTGGCTGGTCGGGAGATAGACTACTGGCGCTCTCCGGCCATGCTCGCCTTTGTGGTGGCGGACAACGAAAAGCTGGGTGGAGGATCGTTTCTGGTCGGTGTCGGAAGGGATGAGGTCACAAAGCAAAAGGAACAGTTCAACAGGAGTGTCCAGGAGCTACTTAGGGGAGACCAGGAAAACTACAGTCTTTGGGGCATAGCCATAGATGTGGGTCTGGAGATCGAGGACGAGTCTGGAATCGCCGGCCCCTTCATTATGTTCACTGTCATAGCAGTACTGATAGTGGTGGGAGTGAGCCTGCGTTCCTACTGGGCGGTGGCCTTGACTGGGACGGGTATAGGACTGCTAATGATATGGTTGAAGGGCATCACAAACCTCATCGGCCTCAAGTCAGGGATGGTCATAGACTTGATCGTACCAATAGCAATGATATCCTTGGGCGTGGATGCCACCATCCACGCCCTGCGACGTTACGGCGAGGAGAAGGAGAAGGGATACGAGCGGCGGATGGCACTGAGATCAGGATTTGTGGGCGTCCTGGGAGCTTTGACGTTGGCCATGCTGACCGACACGGTTGCCTTCCTCTCCAATATCACGTCCGGTATAGAGTCCATAATCGGCTTCGGCATCGGTGCAGGGATAGCGGTGGCGTCCTCATTCGTTATACTCGGGATAGTCGCTCCTCTTGCCCTGATGCGTATCGACATTTTGGAGGGAGATGCCGCGACCCAATTCACGAGCGCCCGAGGTGGATGGGTAGCATCCCTGGGTAAGATGCTCGCTATGGGTCTGGCGGCTATCTTCACGGGCGTCGGCATCATCTTTCTTATTGCCATAGGCCCTGAGATCGGAATAGGCCTCATCGTTGCCTTCATTGTTTTCGGCATCCTGGCGCCTCTGCTTTTTACGAGCCGCCAGAAAAGACGGCGGGCGGAACTGACGGATTCGGGAGCAGCTCTCGAATCCGAACCTACCCTCCTAAAAGAGTCCAAGACGCAGGCGACTCTGACAGCGATGGTCGTCGGGCTGGCACGAAGGCGCGCCATCACACTGGCGTTGGCAACTATCGTCACCATCGCCGCCATATCCTTCGCCATGAAGCTAGAGGCCACCTTCGACGTCAAGGACTTCTTCGACGTCAGCTCAGACTTAGTGGTGGGTCTAGACAAGCTGGATGAGCACGTGGGTGAAGCCGCGGGAGAGCCGGCGCTGGTATATATCAAGGGTGACCTGACCGAACCTCAGTCGCTGGAAGCCATTCAGCAGGCGCTGGAGAGGATGAGGGACAATCCCTATCTGGCACGGAACGCCGAGGGCGAGCTGAACATTAGCCCAAACGTCTTCATTTTCTTGAGCCGCATGGTGAACAGCGAGTACGCCAGAGCACAGGTGGAGGAAGTGGTAGGAGTGGCCATCACCGATTCGGATGAGGATGGTGTGCCGGACACCCGGGCCCAGATTCAGGCCACCTACGAATACATGGTTCAGCACGGCATTCCGCTTGACGAGAGAACCGTGGTCTATAGCCCCGCCCGAATACTCGAGACCCTGTTCCACGACCTCAGCGGCACCGAAGAGAATGCGACCATCTTGGAACTGGGGATCCCAGGCTCCAGGGAACAGTCGAAGGTCGCAGCCGCGCGAACGGCCATTGAGAAGGACATCGAGGTGCTCAGTGGGACTTCGTCCATTTCCCTGGCGGGCCTTACGGGGTCACCTTTCACTAGAGAGGCAGGGCTGAACGCCACTACCCAGGCCCTGAACATCGCTCTGCCAATTGCGGCGGTGCTGTGTTTCCTGGTCATTCTGCTGTTCGTGCGCTCGATAAGATACGCCCTTGTGACCATCATCCCCATCGGGCTCGTGGTGGCGTGGCTATACGCGTTCATGTACTTGGCGGGGTTTGCGCTGAACTACGTCACTGCCATCATTGCCTCCGTGTCGATAGGCGTGGGCATAGACTACTCGACCCACATGACCCAGCGGTTTCGGGAGGAACTGGAAAAGGCGGGAGATCGTTTTCAGGCCATTCAGCGGGCGGCCCGCGGCACGGGGATGGCCCTGTTGGGCTCAGCGGCCTCCAGTGTTGTGGGGTTTACCATCATGGGTCTTGCCCCCATGCCCATGTTCTCGGCCTTTGGTTTCATCACCGCTACGATGATACTGATGGCAGCAGCGGCGGCCCTGCTAGTACTACCGTCGCTGCTGATACTAGTGACACCTGAGAAGGGTTAAGCTCTAAGGCTAACAGGGGATCTCTAGCAATAGATCGTAGTCGAACTTCAAGAAATCGAAGGAGTGAAGTCCGGGTTGCGAGCCCTTTAGAATCCAAGTGATCCACCGCTCCACTGAAAGGGTCTCGACATCGACAAACACCGAGGCAACTACGCGGGAGCTTTCGCCGCCTATTGGCACACTACCCGGCACTATCACATTGTGCAAACGGTAGCACCCACGTCCGCCCTCCAGTAGCCACTTCATCGGATTCAGCAATGGTTGTGGAGCTTCAAGCACAGGTACGAACCGCGATGCAACTAGGTTGGCTGTCTCTTCTTTGGGGATGTCTGTGATCTCTCACTGTTGCCGAATTTCACCGTCACCACCCACGGGGCATGTGTCAGTTAGCCAGCGGGCCCAGTCTCCCGCAGGATGGTAATAGCTCTCGCCCTCGTAGCTTTCACCGATAAAGTGATACACGTATCCGGCGTATTCCACCCTAATGCGTTCATAATCGCTCGCTCGCTAGTAGGGGCCGATGGGATAGGTCATGTTGACCAGAACGGAGGATGTTTCCTGTATCCTCTGGCGCACTTGCTGGAGAAGCTCGGCCGCTGTAGGAGCTATCGTGGGCGTAGGGATAGCCGTAGCAGTAGGAGTTGGTGTGGAGACTTGAGTCGGTGTGGCTGTAGGTGTAGGAGTTGCTTCTGAAATACGGCAAGTACAAGCAGGAACGCAGCCAAGGCCACCCAACCCAAACCCCTTATGCCTCTCCTTCTACTCCCCTGCCTCCAGAACCTCGATTGCCTCTTGGGCTGCAATGCGCTCGCCGTCCACTTTGCGGTATCCTGAGCCAGTGCCCATCACCTGGCCTCCCACTACCACTTCAATGGCGAAGACCCTGAGGTGCTCTGGGCCGGACTCCCCGGTTGTATGGTAGACTGGAGAGCCTTCGCCCATGCCCTGAGCTAACTCCTGAAGTCGCGACTTGGGATCTTTGGCAACGCCTTCGTTTATCGCACGTTCAAGCTCCGGCCGTAGA
>JASLXI010000013.1 GCA_030740415.1 Dehalococcoidia bacterium | reverse complement strand
ATGTACATGATGAAGGGGGCATTAGGGTTAACAGCTATGGAACGTTCAAATCAGTGGGCTACTAGCCATTTGTCTGCGGGGATCTTAACGTCCTTGGTCAACTCCCAGCCATCATTGATAGCCTTCACACCTTCGACGAACATTTGGTAGTCACACGTAACCATCTATTGGCCACCAATGAGGATTGGGGCGTCGGCTACTACCGGCCTCAGGAGGATGACCTGCCGTTGCCGGAGGGAGTAGTTTTGCGCCCGATAGCCCTACGCACTGCCTCTGCTATCTTCTCTGGGGTGAGGCCGTACTTTTCCATTAGGAGATTGGGAGCGCCGGACTCCGCGTAGCCTGTAAGGGCCACGGTCTCCAAGGGCACCGGAAATCGCTCCCCCAACGTCTGGGCGACGATGCTGCCAAGCCCGCCGTGACGCAGGTGCTCTTCCGCGGTCACAATGGCTCCAGTCTCCCGCGCTCCAATCTCGATGGCCTCCGCGTCTATGGGCTGCAGAGTCGCCATGTTGAGGACGCGGGACTGAATGCCTACCCGGGCCAGGATTTCGCTAGCTTGCAGGGCGACAATCGCCATGACTCCACAGGCGATTATAGTGGCGTCTGTACCCTCCCTAATGAGTTCTGCCTTCCCAATTTTGAAGGAGAAATCGTCTTGGTGTATCACGGGAGTAGAAGACCTTGAGAGGCGGATAAAGAAGGGACCGTCGGTGCTGGCCGCTTCCTGTACCGCTCTCACCGTCTCCGGGCCGTCCGCGGGGACGACGACGGTGAAGCCTGGAAGGGCACATATGAGGGACAGGTCTTCTATGCTCTGAGCGGACATGCCGTCGTCTCCGGGGCTGAGGCCTCCGTGAGTTACCACGATCTTGACGTTGAGATGAGGCTGGGAGATGCCCAAGCGTATTTGGTCGTAGGGACGGCCGCTGCCGAATACCGCGAAGGTGCTGGCGAAGACCGTCTTACCGGAGCTGGCCAGCCCCGCGGCTATGCTCATCATGTTCTGTTCTGCCGGCCCTAGGTCGTAGAATCGGTCCGGGAACTCCTGCGCAAAGAGGTGAATGAAGGTAGACTTGTTGAGGTCCCCTCCCAGCACCACTATGTTCGGGTTCTCCTTCCCAAGCTGCAGAAGAGTCTTCCCGTAGATTTCCCTGGTTGCGGCGGATGTCGTCATCTGTTGTCCATTTCTAACTGGCGAGCTCTTTGAGGGCTTGCTCAAGCTGCTCTTTGTTTGGCGCCTTACCGTGGAATTCGGGGGTATTCTCCATGAAACTGACTCCCTTGCCCTTCACCGTGGCCGCGATTATGGCGGTAGGCTTTCCCTTGATAGTCTTGGCCTCTTCCAGGGCATCCAGTACCTGCGGGAAGCTGTGGCCGTCTATCTCGATGGTGTGCCACCGGAAGGAGCGCCACTTCTCCGCCAGGGGCTCAAGCTCCATCACCTCGCTGGTGAAGCGGTCGTTCTGGATCCCATTGCGATCCACAATGGCTACCAGGTTGTCCAAGTTGTAGTGAGCGCCCGACATGGCCGCTTCCCATATCTGACCCTCGTCGCACTCACCGTCGCCCAGCAGTACGTGTACTCTGGAGTCAAGGCCATCGAGTCGCGCGGCTATCGCGGTGCCGACACCAAAGGAGAGGCCTTGTCCCAAAGAGCCGCCGGACATCTCCACCCCGGGAGTCATTATGTGAGCGTGTCCCTGAAGCAGACTATCGATCTTGCGGAAACTCCAGAGCTCCTCTCGTAGAAAGTAGCCGCAATGAGCCAGCACCGTGTAGAGGACGGGACAGGCGTGGGCCTTGCTGAGGATAAACCTGTCCCTGTCTGTCTTGCGAGGATTGGAGGAGTCGTGGCGCATCACCTTCAAGTACAAGGAGGTGAGTATCTCCACAGCGGAAAGAGACCCTCCAGGATGGCCGCTTCCCGCCTGGGCTATCATGCTAACTATGTCTCGCCTCAACCACAGTGCGGTGCTCTTCAGGTCATCTATCGAGGCATCGACAGGGTACACAGACGCGGGGGAACCAGTCGCTGCACCACTCTTTTGTGCCGGTGTTTCTTGGCTTGTTGACATGATAACTCTGGCAGGAATGTTTCCCGCCCCAAAAGTCATACCTCCTTGGAAAGCGCGGGCAAATTATATCAGTCGATACAGAGGCTGTCCAGAATTTCTTTTGTGGATTTTGTCTGATAGCATTCAATTCGAGGGTGCACCTGAAGCGCTCAATCCCAAGGTACAGTTCTCCCAAGCTTTCCACATCGAAGCCACAGAGCTCATAGAAACCTACCGCGTCTGCATCCGTCTCAGCAATGAGTTTCGTTAACGTTAGCTCGGTGTATAGTTGGCACAGCAACGTCCGGCCAATGCCTTGATTTCTTCTCTCCTGGAGGAGACGGCACGGGGTTGTATTGTGGCTTGCCATGGTTTGACAGTTTCTGCATCTATGCATCCCACTATGTTGCGGTCTAACCTGTGTCCTATGAGCAACCAGCGTGAGTCAGATTGATAAGGGCAGGATGTCTCCTCGAGCCTGGCTGGAGTGGGATTGCCGTTAGAATAAGACAGGAACCCCTCAACGGATGCGTCGAACACTCTTGCTTTGATGTCCAACGTCAGAGCCTAGAACTCAGGAAACAGGGACACAATCTCGTCGGTGATGTCGCGGGAGGGCGAAAATACCCAGAGCACCCGGTCGCCACTGACTCCAAGGAATCCATCATTAGCGATGCTGTCTGAGGAGTCAAGTGCATCGAAGAACTCCCGGGCGTCTCTTTCACTGTCCCACTCCAACAGAGCAACTAGGGCCTGCTCCCCCTGGAAGTTGGTTATCAGGTTGAATCGGTCTCCTCCCCAGCCCGCGGCGGCTCTGGACGCCAGGCTGGCGCTGGTCTGGGTTTCCAGGTAGGTCCTGAGAAGAAACTCTCCCATCACATCTCCGTACGACATCTCCCATCCCTGGACCAGGGCTGTTGCAATGTCCGGGAGAGAGATCGTCACCGGCCTCTCTCCCTCTAGATATTTCTGAACATGCAACACCTGCTCGGTGGAGACTGGAGGATTTTCGTAGGCATTGTTAATGACCCCCCAATGCCCGGAAGAAAGGAGGTTGCTTACCATGTTTGCACCCTCGTTGTAGGGAAAGAGAAGGCTTTGCTGGAGGACGTACGACGAGGCATCGAAGATGGGGCTGTCTCCGCTGGTGCCGAATATTTCTTGCTGCTGCTCGGAGGTGAGGTGGGCCCGCATGTACTCGACCTGAACGATCGTGGCGTCCCCCTCTATTAGAGCGCCCAGTGAAGACCCCGTCTCGGGGTCGTCTTCCGCCGCTTGGCTCAACGCGTGGATGTCGAAGTGCTGCTGTTGAAGGGCGTGGACGTATTCATGGGCTAAGGTAAGCTCGTCCAAGGGTCTCATCTCCTCTGCGCCCTTGATAACGTAGAGCTCTTCGGTCTCCGTGTTGTAGAATCCCACTACCTGCTCGCCGTATAGAGCTAGGAGCAGTTCATACAGGTCTGCGTCCTGGGGAATTAGGCCCATGATTTTGAACAGTTCCTGGCTGTTCAGGATGTCCTCTCGGCTCTCTTCAAGATCCTCTCTCAGAGTGTCTGCAAGCTCTTCCCTGTTCATAAACTTGGGCGTGATCACATTCAAAGGCTCTAGCTCCCTTATTTCCGAGACCCTCGAGAGTATCTGGTCGAAGATAGGGGCCAAGTCTGAAGGCGTTGCCTCGGTTGTGGTAGGCGTTGGAGTGGGCGTAGAGGTTGGCAATGTGGTAGGAGTGAAGGTCGCGGTGAACTGAGGCTGGCTGCATGCCGCCAATAATAGCGACAGTGTCAGCAGCACTGTGGTTGGGCGCAAACGCTTACTCCAAACCGTACGGGGTGAGTTGAGGACTCGGCCATTATTGGACTCCCTGTTTGCTAAAGTCAATACGATTGCTGTCAAGGGTTGTTCCCTGCCTGTGTGGTCGTTGACATGCTCGTTGACATGGCCGTAGAATTGAACTGAGGGCCAAGGGGAAGGAGATTCTCTTAGATGCAAGAAGTGGTCATAGACAGCATCCGGGTGAGCCTGATGAACTACCAGAGGGTGGTTATCCTGAAAGAGAAGTCCGAGGACACGTATCTCCCCATATGGATAGGGCCCGCGGAGGCCGACTCCATTGCTGTCAAGCTTCAGGATGTGTCCGTACCACGTCCCCTCACCCACGACCTTCTGAACTTGGTTATCACCACTCTTGGAGGAGCGGTATCCCATATTGTGGTGTCCGACCTCCTCAACGACACCTTCTACGCAAAGATATCCATTCATCTCGACGGCAGTAGCTTTGAGGTGGACTCCCGCCCCAGCGACGCCATTGCTCTGGCGGTTCGGGTCAAGGTTCCAATCTATGTGGAAGATGAAGTGATGGAGAAAGCGGGTGTCGCTCTGGATGTCGAGACTGGCAAGCCAATTATAGGGGGTGAGCCAGAGGAGAAGGCAGTGGTCAAGATGAGCGAGGACGAACTGAAGCGTCTGTCTGCCTTCAAGGAATTCATCGGAGGACTGGATCTGGAGGACTTTGAAAAGAAACGGCCGTGATACTTTCTTTGTGACCGTTGCAAGAAAGAGCAAAGAACCCCGTACCAAGCGGGGTTCTTTGCTTTCTACCACCAGTGCTCGAGTTGCTCCTGATTGACTGGCCGGCTGCTGGATTGAACTCGAATAGGCTGTCTATCGTACAGCATTTGAGGTATCTGACTAAATGGACGATGATAACCGCAAACGTAACTGGGAGGACAGAGGAGATAGAAAATGGCTACCGACAAGGAATTTCTAGGACAACCGGATACGCTCGAGGAAAAACAATCGGCCTATGAGATGGCCCTTCAGCAGTTTGACGAAGCGGCAGAGGTGCTGGGCCTGAAGCAGGGCACTGCGGAGTATATGAGAAGTCCTCAGCGAGAACTGATCGTGCATTTCCCCGTGCGCATGGACAGTGGGGAAGTCCGTATGTTCACCGGCTACAGAGTGCAGCACAACCTGGCACGGGGGCCGGCCAAAGGTGGCATTCGATATCATCCCAGGGTTTCCTTGGATGAGGTGAACGCCCTGGCCATGTGGATGACCTGGAAGTGTGCCGTGACCGACATTCCTTACGGAGGCGCCAAGGGCGGTGTGACCTTCGATCCTAAGCAGGTGTCATGGAGTGAGTTGGAACGCCTTACACGTCGCTATGCTTCAGAGATCTCCGTGCTCATCGGCCCAGAGGAAGATATTCCAGCCCCAGATGTGAACACAAATCCCCAAGTGATGGCCTGGATTATGGATACCTATAGCATGCACCAGGGGTATTCAGTTCCTGGGGTGGTCACGGGCAAGCCGGTGGAGATCGGCGGCAGCTTGGGGCGGCTGGATGCCACCGGAAGGGGTTGCATGATCGTGGCTGCAAAAGAGATGGCCCGCAGAGGTAAGAGCCTGGAGGGTGCCACCGTTGCCGTCCAGGGATTGGGCAATGTCGGATACCATGCGGCTCGGCTGCTCAAAGCCCAGGGATGCCGGATAGTAGCTGTCACTGATAGCAGTGGGGGCTGTTACTCAGACCCCGGGGTAGCTCAAGCTCTGGATATTGAGAAACTGAGGGGTTGGAAGGCCCAGGGGATGCCCCTCATAGAGTTCGCTGGTGTAGACTCCATCACCAACGAGGAGCTTCTGGCGATGCCCTGCGACATCCTTGTTCTGGCAGCCCTGGAAGGCCAGATAACGCCGAAGAACGCGGCCAGCGTCAGGGCCGGGACCATTATTGAGGGAGCCAACGGTCCAATTACTCCTGGAGCAGACGCAATGCTGGAGGACATGGGAGTCCAGGTTATGCCTGACATCCTGGCGAACGCGGGCGGCGTAGTGACCTCCTATTTCGAGTGGATTCAGGGCCTACAACACTACTTCTGGGAGCGGCAGGAGGTGGAGCAGAGGCTGGAGAAGGTCATGTCCACTTCCTTTGAGCAGGTGGTCAAGATGGCGCAGGAGAAAAAGACGACCATGAGAAAGGCGGCCCTTCTCCTTGGGATAAGCAAGGTGGTCAAGGCCATAGAGCTAAGAGGAATCTATCCGTAGCTAGCCGTCAGGGGATGTCTCTGCGCTGAAAGACTGCTATTGTCGCCGCGAATCCAGCGGCTGCAACCGCGAGCAAGACCAGAAGGTGATTCAAAGGCACGGAACCCTGTTGCACTACGCCGATGGGGTCGTAATAGTTGAAGATGGTTAGGGGAGCCAGAAACTCTAATGGCTCCCCTAACCCAACTATGTAATCGATGAAGAAGAAGGCCACCGTCAGTCCTGTGGCCAGGACAATCGCCCTGGAGCCCTCACTGGACAGAGCCGCGATCAAGAACCCGTACCCTCCAATGGCTAGGAACAGTAGCAGGGCATTGAAAGAGATTAGGAGGAATCGGCTTAACCTGACGGGTTGGTCCAGGTCGGTAATGGTTACTCCCAGGGCCGTGCCTGCCAGGGCCGCGCCCAAAAGCGTGATAAGGCCCGCCAGCAGTCCGGTTCCCTTGGCCAGCACCAGGCTATACCTCTGGAGAGGCCTGGCCAGTACTAGGAACACGGTCCCCTTCTCTATCTCTCGGGCTAGGGCGGATCCGGCGGAGATGGTGAAGGCGGCGATAACTATCAGGTATATGGGGTGGCGGTATCCAACGGCCATGTACCCTTCGGCTCCTAGAAGGGGCGTAAGGTCGCCCTGGGTCTTGAGAAAGGCCTGCATGCCCCTGGGCATCTGCTCTATTATAGCTCCCCCGTTGCCTGTAAAGGATGTGAATGTAGACGGAAAGAGGACACCGAGACCAAGGAGCGCTAGGCCCATAAATATCAGGGCTGTCCTATGACCCCTAAGGGTTGTTCTCAGAATCGGAAGCATCGTTTCTCTTGTAGTAGTCCAGGAAGATATCCTCGAGGTGGGCCTGCTCGTATACCAGGTCTTCCATGCCCAGCCTGTCCAGCTCACGCAGCAGAGGCACTGCGCTGCCCGTTACGCCAATTCTGAGATGTCTACCGTTTTGCTCCACCGATACCACGCCGGGTAGTGAAGGGGTGATGCTGGCTCCATCCGTCTGCATCTCCACTTCCATATAGCGTATGCTGCGACGCCGCAGCTCCGCGACCTCCTCCACGGCTACCAGAACTCCTCGGCGAATCATGCCCACACGGCTACATAGACGTTCCACTTCCGTCAGGACGTGAGAGGACATGAAGATGGTACGTCCTTGCCGCTGGAAGTCCTGGAGGATATGGAACAAGGACTGCTGCACCAAAGGGTCCAGCCCTTCGGTGGGTTCATCCAGGATGATAAAGGCTGGGTCGTGCTGCAGCGCCTGTATCAGGGCCAGTTTCTGCTTCATGCCACGGGAGAACTCTCGTATTGGCCGAGCCAGGTCGTGCTGGCTGAGGTTCAACTCATCGCACAGCTTGTCTCGTAGTAGAGGTTCCTTCCTCTGCAGGTGGGCGAGGAAGTCTAGTAGCTCGGCACCTCGAAAGCTCTCATACATAGAGGGCACATCTGGCAAAAAACCAAGCTCCTGTTTGAGGCGATGAGACCCACTCCACACGTCCATGCCGAGAATCGTCGCGCTGCCGCCAGTGGGGCGGAGGAAACCAGCGAGAAGGCGTATTGTGGTGGTTTTGCCAGAGCCGTTGGGGCCGAGAAACCCGAAAATTTCGCCCTCGTGGACATCTAGCTGCAGATCCTTCACTCCCACCACACTGCGATACAGCTTGGTGAGACCCTGGACCTGTAGAACGACATTGGAGTCACTGGTCACGGTTCCAGTATAGCAATGTGCATAAGGGGTGTCGAATTGTGCGTGATCTGCGTGTCCTAAAGGGCGCATTGTATTGCCCTACGTTGCACGTTGGTTGAGCAGGAGGCTGTGATATAGTAGGCTCCCTGATTGCTCTGGGTTGGTCGTGAAGAATTAGAGGAACGAGAAACTGAGCACCAAGTCCATTCAGGTATGAACCCTCAATAAAAGAAGGTGGTGGGCTTTACCTCCTGCGCCCGTGCCCTTGAACACGGCTTGGAGTGGACCTACGCTGTTATACTACCCGTGCTGTTGGTGTTGGCCTCTTTTGGTCGGGCACCACGTAGAAGCAGGAGGAGTCCCCCCAGGCAACACACTTCTCAAGGGAGACCGATGTGCCCAGGACCTGGGAGATGAGGTAAGAATCGAAGGCACAAATGGAGTCGTGCTCAAGGGCTACGCTGCGGATGGGGCAGTTGAAAAGCTCGATCTGTATGCTGCCGTATTTTTCCTCAACTTTTGGGGTGTACTGCTCCTCTTTTAGGAGGGTGGCTAGAGTGTTAGCCCGCTGGCTCGGGGTGGCGTCTGGTGATACCACGGCCCGATCGGCAATCCTCCTGGCGATGCGCATGAGGAGAATATCGGTGAGCCCCTTGCCATCCTGTCCGTCGACATCCTGCTTCTCCAGGGAGCCAATCTCCTGGAAGAGGGAATCCAACAGCCGGCCATAGTTCTTGGGCAACTCTTCATGGCCAACTTCGGTCAGGAAGAAAGAGTACTCTGGACGACCTGTTGGCCGTTTGACCTCTTCAAAGGATATGAGGTGGTCCCTTTGAAGAATGTCCATGTGGCGACGAATGGTTGCTGGGGCCAGGTTTAAGGAACGGGCCAGACTGTCTACCGTGTCTCGCCCATTCTGCTGGAGGGTTAGCAAGATTTGAAGCCGAGTTCCTACCATGAAATCCTCAATTCTTTATATGCATCCAAAAGCGTAAATGCATTCAAGGAAAATTATACTCGAATCGCTGTAGGTGTCAAATGAGGTTAACCTGCATAATGGCAGTAAAGGCAATAGCAGTCTTGGCGAGCCCAGGATGGTGTGTCTATGCTGTCGCTCCCAATTCACATTGAGGTGGAGAGGAGGTGAAAAGTGTGAATATGGCAAGCTTGCAAGCTTCGCTAGAGATCGAGGACCGACAGGACCTGGAGTGCGTTCGTTACTGGGTCGTACACATACCTTCTGGGCCAGTGAATGGTGGAAGGTACGTCTGTGTAGTGAGAGAAGGGAGTTCAGAAATTCTCTGGAATCCACCGTCGGCTGGGACGATGATCGAACCTCCTCCCGGACCTCTGTGCTGTGCGCTTTTCCTTGAACCAACCATGGCGAGTTACAGCCATGTCCGAGGTGGAGGAATAACCGGAGCTCAGAATAAAGGTGAAGCCGAGTAGGGAACCCGACATTATGCGGGTTCCTTCGATTCTTGGAGTGGTTTGGCACGTCAACCTGAACGGTCAAAGGTGATATACTGACACGGGCGCAAGATATTGCTTTGCCTCTGATCCTTTTCGAACCTGAGGTGAATATTGGACCTCCTGAGAAGCCTGATGTTTGTCCCTGGCAACCGTAGAGACATGCTGGAAAAGGCGGTATCCGTTCCCGCCGATTTCCTGGTGCCGGACATGGAGGACTCAGTTCCATTATCCGAGAAAGCCGCGGCCAGGAATCTGATAGCAGATATGCTCCCAATCCTAGGCCAGGCTGGGAAGCGGGCGGTGGTGCGGATAAACAGCCTCAGTACAGGTCTCCTGGAAGCGGATATGAACGCGGCTGTGACACCCCATACCTTTGGTATCATTGTGGGCAAGGTTGAGACGGCTTGGGACGTGCATGAGATGGACAAGATTCTTGCAGCTCTTGAGGTCAAGAAAGGGCTGGAGCAGGGTAAGACCAGGTTGATTTTGTATCTGGAGTCGGCCTTGGCAATCATCAATGCTTATGCCATATGCTCGGCCTCTCCAAGGATCATGGCCGCCGCCTTTGGTGCCGAGGACTTCACCGTCGACATGGGGACTGAGCGCACCGATGAGAGCTCGGAGGTGTTTCTGCCCAGGGCCATGGTGGCCATAGCGGCCAGGGCTGCCGACGTTGTCCCGCTGGACATCGTCTACGCCAACTTCCGAGACGAAGAGGGCCTGCGGCGCGATATCCAGGTTGCCAAGGGCCTGGGATACAAGGGCAAGTTCGCCATTCATCCAGGACAGGTGCAGGCAATCAATGAAATGTTCAGCCCTCTCCTGGAGGAGGTCGAGTACGCCAAGCGAGTGGTGCTGGCTTTCGAGGAAGCGGAAGCCCGGGGGAAGGGGACCACGTCTCTGGATGGGAAGATGATAGACATCCCGGTTGTCACACGAGCTCGAAGCCTTCTGGCAA
>JASLXI010000139.1 GCA_030740415.1 Dehalococcoidia bacterium | reverse complement strand
TCTCCCACAATCAAACCAACAGCTACTTCTCCCACAATCAAACCAACAGCTACTTCTCCCCCCACCAAACCAATGGCGCCCACACCTACGACTTCTCAGACACTGCTACCGACTTCAATTAAAGACATCTTGAGCAGGAACCCCATGTCCACGGGCCTGAACCAGTACAAGTACCCCGGCAATCCCGTGCTGGCGAGGAATCCCGGCATGTGGGACAGCGTTGACGTAGGCCACATTGCGGTATTGATTCCCGATGAAACCCATGATGGGCAATGGCATGCCTGGTATGCGGGACATGCCGGACGGGAGATAGAGATAGGCCATGCCACGTCCAGCGATGGAATATCATGGAATAAAGACTCGCGCAACCCTGTCCTATCATCGCCAGGTCATTCCGTGAACGACCCCTTTGTAGTCCCGGTGATGGATAGCGGCAAACTGACCTATCACATGTTTGTGGAGTACTTCAACCGGGAAACCCAGACCTACTCCATCGGCAAATCGTTATCATCCGACGGCATCGACTGGTCAGAGGTCCGAAAGGTGTTGAAGGCAGAGCCGAAGTTGGCCGATGAAGTCGGAGTTTCGGTGGCGCTGGTCCATCGTGACGAAGCATCGAGCAAATGGTCTATGCTCTTCTCAGGAATAGACGCCGCGCACCCCACATGGGTCATCTGGACGGGACTGGCGGAGTCCGCCGACGGTGAGAACTGGAATAAGGTAGAGGTACTGGAGAAACGACAAGACAAGTTCATCTTCCCGCATGCCATGCTGAAGAGAGACGTCTTCATGGCTCTTTTTGTTACTGGACTGGATGACATACATCTCGCCGGCTCCGTCGACCTAAGGCAATGGACCATCCTGCCGAAGGTCATACTCTCTCAAAGCGAGCCGTACGAGAACCCGGCTGGTGAGACCGCCGGGATAGGGGCCGACGGCCTGGCCCTAGCCTACTATAAAGGAAAGTACTACGTGTACTACAGCTACTACGCAAACACGGCAGGCAACAGGGACATAGGTGCTGCTGTGGTGGACGAATTTCCGGCCCCAACTCCGATTACCTATCCGTCCGGCGAAGGGCAGATTGTCCCAGATGTGCCTAAACCGCATCGCGGCATACTCTCCAGGCTTCTTGTGGTAGCCAAGGAACAGGAGCCCTCGATACTCACGGTGGACAGGATTCCCTGGGCTAAAAGATAACCTGAGCACCGCATGGTGTTGAAGGAGGGCGACATCTGCCATAGGTACTTTCACGATGTGGCGCGAGGTGCTGCCTACAAGATTGGCCTGGCAACTGCTGCAGCCATCTGGTGAGCCATTCATGGGAAATCGAGGAGCACACCGCCTGGGACAAGCTAGACAGGATGCTGGCTTACCTGTCCGGCATGCCGGCGTGGCACTTGCCACGAACAAGGAGGCACTGGACTTGATGGCACGCTGAGGTGGTATTGAATGTACGAGACGTCAGTGCCCTGATAATACAATGATTACTACTCTTCATTCCTGTATCGGGTATACTGGTGTCCAGCAGAGACTGAGAGACAAGTGGTCTTCTATCGAGGCCGCGCTAGCCCAATTCAGTGGTCAGAGGTAACATTCTCACGCACATTGCCAATAGGTCTAGAGGCTATATAGCCCTCCTGCGGGATCCCCTGTACAGAAGTACGCTGCTCCTGGTGCTGAGCAGCCTGGCCAATGCCATGCTAGGGTTCATCTTCTGGATTGTGGCAGCGCGGTTATACTCCGCCGTGGACGTCGGCCTAGTGGCCGCCCTGACCGCTGCATCCGGCCTCACGGCCATGCTGGCCAGCCTGGGCTTCCCCACCGCTCTGTTGCGCTTTCTGTCCCAATCAGACGACAGGAGGGCCATGGTCAACTCCATCTTCACCACGTCCATAGTCCTCTCCATAGTCTTTTCAGCCATATTCATCGCAGGCACTCCTCTGTGGTCTCCGGAGTTGGTCTTCCTGAAAGGCAGAGTCGTTGCCTTTGCGATGTTCACCCTGGTAACCGCCGGCACAGCCCTCTCTTACTCTCAGTCCCATGCCTTCATTGCCCTGCGCCGTCCCGGGCTAGCCTTCGTCCTCGTGTTCGTCAGCGCCCTTCTGCGTATCCCCTTGGCCATCGCCTTGGCGAGGTTTGGCCTGGTGGGACTATGGGTAACATGGGGCCTATTCCTGGCACTGAACTTCATTATGTTCGTCATACTCTTCCGCCTGACGCAGCCCGGCTATCTACCCGCACCGGCCTTCAGCCGCGCACTCCTCAAAGGTGTGCTGTCCTTTTCGGTGAGTAGTCTCCTGGCAGAGGTACCCTATGCCACCATCGTCAGCATTCTGCCACTGATGGTCCTGAACGCTCTCGGCCCGGAGGCCACGGCCTATTACTACGTAGCCTTCCGTTTCAGCAGTTTCCTATTCTCCGTTGCCACGTTCGCTGGGATGGCCTTGTTGGTGGAAGGCTCCTATGACCCCGGCAAACTGAGGCAGAACGTGCTCAAAGCCATGCGTTTCAGTCTCCTAATCCTGGCCCCTGCCCTGTTGGTAATCTCCCTCATAGGAGACAAGCTGCTGCTGCTTTTCGGCAGAGACTATTCCGAGCAGGCCCTCACCGTGGTATGGCTGATATCGGCGGCCTCTCTGCCCCATATCGTTATAGAATTCTACATAGCTGTTAGAAGGGTGCAGATGAGGATGCTGAGTGTGCTGACCGTGACATGGGCTGTCTTGGTGATGAACCTAGGGATCGCTTGGCCTGCCCTGAATGCCTTTGGGCTGGCCGGCTCAGGAGCGGGCTGGCTAGTGTCATACAGCGTTGTGGCAGCCGCCATCGTATTGCTGCTGGCCCGGCGTCGGCTGGTGGGTAAGCGGGCCAGTTGACGGACGGGAGTTGGGAGACGGAACTGCAGACTGAGAGTCAGCGCAGTGTTCTTGGCCTTCGAAACACTCTTTTTAGCTTCAAAGATGACCGGGAAAGACACCTGAAATCCCACCAGTCAGGAGGTCGGATTATTTCCTTCCCTCACTACTTGCTTGTCCGATTTTAACATACTTGCCTGTCAGGAGAAAGAAACAAGAGGGAACTAGGTTGAGCTGAATGCATGCTCAATTTCAGGCATTCCTTTATGTCTATTTTCATTGGGATATTTATCGCGGCGACAATTGTCACCAGTCTCAGCTTTCTCGGCTGGGCCGGAGCAACAATCGCCGGCATCGGACTAGCTAGCCTGACCATCTTACGTCTCTGGAAAACCTGATAGTTTCCACCAAAAACTTAAACCGGTTCCCGAAAGTAAAGATTATTATTTATCCTTGACTTTATAGAGAACGCGGTCCAGAAACTCGTACATCAGATCGTGGATCTTCCTACCGTCAGTAGTTATCTGTTCCAAACCTCCGTTGTAAGGGAATTGGATGGTGTGGAGTTCGTAGGTGACCCCGGCAGCCGTGGCCCCGTCCACAATGCTGAGGGCACGGTGGTGGGTAGAATCCTCATCCGCGGTTCCGTGGGCCATGAACACGGCAGCCTCACCCGGATCGATCGCGGTGCCTCCGCCGCAAAAGGTTTCGGATATCCCCCCAACGAAATCGATGACTACGGCAATCCTGGGGCCACTGTTTTCGAACTTGTCGGCACAGTAGGCGGTGGTA
>JASLXI010000138.1 GCA_030740415.1 Dehalococcoidia bacterium | reverse complement strand
AGATTAGAGTGGCCGCTGAACCTGACCCCCATCAGATCGTAGACCTCTCGCTCCTGGAAATCAGCTCCTTGCCACACGCCTGTTACGGACGGAACGGTCGGAGCTTCCCTGCCCCAGCATTTCGCCTTCAACACCACGCTGTGATTGCTTGTCATGGACAGCAGGTGGTAGACCACCTCAAAGTACTCGATATAGTCCACCGCTGAGACCGAAACCAAAAAGTCGAAACGAAGCGCCGAGTCCTCCTTAAGAAAGCGGCACACCTCCAGGATAGCCTCAGGCTTCACCCACACATCGCTGGAGCCCCATTCTTCCACCGTTCCAGCAATAGAATTCTCCACACGGCGAGCTACTACCTTCCCAGCCAAGGCTGTGGTCATCTAGTCACCTGCGGCCTTACCAGCCAAGCTGTATTTCTTTATCTTCTCATGGAGCTGCATGGCACCGTAAAGGAGAGCGTCGGGACGCGGAGGGCAGCCTGGCACGTAAACATCTACCGGCACGATACGATTCACCCCTGGCACCACGCTGTATCCCTGATAATATGGACCTCCGCTGGTGGCACATACGCCCATGGCTATGACCCACTTTGGCTCTGGCATCTGGTCATAGAGCCGGCGAAGGACTGGGGCCATCTTCCATGTGACGGTGCCGGCCACAATCATAAGGTCCGCCTGCCTAGGAGAGGCGCGCATGGCCTCCATTCCAAACCTGGAAATATCGAAGCGGGACATGGCGCTGGCAATCATCTCGAAGGCGCAGCATGCCAGACCGAAGGTCATGGGGAATATCGATGACTTGCGACTCCAGTTCAGCAGCGCGTCGACGGAGGTGACCACCACGTTGCGCTCAAAATCCGGGGCCACCTGAATGGAGTCCCGGGCGAAGGGGTCAAGGTGAGTAGCCTTCATGTCATTGATGACCACTCCCTCTTCCCTATCGAGTTCCCAGGTCGTCGTATGAAGGGGTACCGTCAGGCCCCCAACCGGTAGGCTTTCCAAGGTCTCCTCGGATCCCATCTCAAGAGACATCCGTTATCTCCATTCCAGAGCTTTGTACCTCCATGCATATCCCCAGCCCACCAACAATATAAGGATGAACACCAGCATCTCTACAAAAGCAAAGAGCCCAAGCTGCTTGAAATGCACAGCCCAGGGATATATAAAAATCGTCTCCACATCGAACACGACAAACAGGATTGCGAACATGTAGTAGCGGAAGTTGAACTGGGGCCAGCGGTTCCCTATGAGGTCCATTCCGCACTCATATGGACTCTTTTTTATGGCGTTTGGCTTGGAGGGGCGAACCCGTACGAAGGAAAGAAGCCACGAGACTACCAGCAATGTCCCTGGCAGGATCACGGCAATCGCCGTAAATATAGCAATCAACCCATACTGACGAAAATAGTCCTCAAGCATAGGCTAGTTCCTCCGCACTCCAACGCTCGAGAAAATATAGCACAGGGACTCTAGAATTATCAAGTGAAAAACAACACAAACAAAGCTCATATTCTTAAGGCCACTACCGGAACTGAACCACACGCTCGATGGCCTTCAAATGCATCTAAGGATCGTATTGTATATTCCTAGATTAAGAGGTAATCAAGGAGAACTCTTTCTGCTTGGCATGCTTGATTAGTCGGGTTACTCCGTGACGGTGGAATAAAAGTGGTTAGCTGGACACACATTGTCTATGCCACACGGTACTGACCGTACTGATAGAAAAAAGGCTTGGTGCACTCAAGAAAGAACCGTAAAATGTCAGAACGGATACGTTGATCGATATCACTGGCATAGCTTGAATTGCATTCGCTATCTAAAGGCTTTGGACACGTCCCTCTTTGTCGTGCTTGGGGCAGACTGGTCCTTGGCATTGGTTATAGCACTGTTTCTGGTCTCTCATGCTCTCAAGCGCAATTTGTAATCTCACCCAAGATTCTGAGCCCCTCAGTGTGTTAGAATTACTATATCCCGCCAGGTGACCCACCATGAATCCTATGCCCTCTAGACCCATTACCTTTCTCACCACATTACTAATCGCATTAATGGCCGTTGCGGTAGCATGCGGAACTCTTCGTGTCGCCTCCGATCCACCCACGCCTACACCTCCCGCCGATATTGGCGCCGTGGTGGGGCTGTGGGAAGAGCTGTCTCAGACCACCGCCTCACCGGAAGACAATACCATCGTGGAGGTCTGGAACAGCCTATCCCAGGACTTCGTAGAAAAGGATGAGTTGGACGTGAGCACGATCAGCCAGGCTGCGTTAGACGCGATGATATTGGAGGTCCAAGGAGACGCACAGGACGAGCTAGACCCCGAAAGGCTCAGTCATGTTGCTATTGAGGCCATGCTGGCTGCCTTGGGAGACCCATACACTTCATTCTTGGACCCTGAAGAGTACGCACTCTATGAAGAGAACAGCCAAGGAAAGTTCGAAGGAATCGGCGCCCGCGTCGACCTAGTAGATTTCCGTCTCACTATTATTGCACCTATGCCCAACACCCCGGCCGAAAGGGCAGGGATAAGGGCCGGAGATGTGATCCTAGAGGTGGATGGAGAGAGCACCGAGGGCTGGAGTCTCTTCGAGTCCGTCATCAAAATTCGAGGGAACGAGGGCAGTACCGTCAGTTTGCTTGTTCAACACCAGGATGACCCAAACCCCGTTGCCATTGAGATCGTTCGCTCCGTCATCAAGTTGGAAAGCATCAGTTGGGAGATTCTGCCAGAGGGGATTGCCTACGTGCAGATTAGCACCTTCGCCGATAATACCGACGAAATACTTGCCGATGCTCTAAAAGAAATAGAGAAACTAGATACCCAGGGCTTGGTGCTGGACCTGAGGAATAACCTTGGCGGGCTCCTTTCCACCACTGTAAACATCGCCAGCCAGTTCCTGAAGGACGGACTTGTCCTCTACGCCACCGATGGAGACGGTCACCGGACCGACTATGAAGTGAAGTCTGACGGGTTGGCCCAGGACATTCCTCTGGTGGTGCTTGTGAACGAGTTCAGCGCCAGCGGCAGCGAGGTGCTTTCTGGGGCGCTTCAAGACCATGAGAGAGCTATTCTTATAGGCACTAGGACCTTCGGAAAGGGTAGCGTCAACCTACCCAAACGCCTCAATAACGGCTCAGGACTGTACTTCACCGTTGGCCGCTGGTACTCTCCCAACGGACACCTCATTGAACGTGAAGGGCTGGCACCAGACATTCAGGTAGAGGCGGGTGATGCGAAAGATAAGGACCCGCAGTTAGAAAGAGCCCTGGAATACCTGGAGGCTCAAGTAACTGCTTCCCGCTAGAGGACTTGAAATCATGGCTAAACCAAAACGCTCGAAATCTAACCGACATTCCGGGGTCATTGCTGTGAACCGAAGGGCCTACCACGACTACGATATTCTGGAATCCGTCGAGGCTGGCCTGGTCCTTACCGGCACGGAGATCAAGTCCGTCCGTTCATCGAAGATTAACATCCAACACGCCTTTGCCCGGGTGGAGCGCGGTGAAATGTGGCTGGTCAACGCCCATATTGCCCCGTACGCTCAGGGTAACATCTACAACCACGAACCCACTCGCCCTAGGAAGCTACTCCTCCACAACAAGCAAATTGGAGAACTGGCGGGGACCACATCGCAAAAGGGCCTTACTCTAGTACCCCTCAG
>JASLXI010000137.1 GCA_030740415.1 Dehalococcoidia bacterium | reverse complement strand
CTCCAGTTAGCAGAGTTGCTGGTGGGACATTATCCCGATGCGTGATCCGAGGCCATGGAGCACCTGGACTTCGCCATTGGTGAATTCCGCGATATGAAAATGCAGCCGAGTTTGGAGAGGGCTCTGAGGCACAGGGAGATTCTAAGGGCGTAGGGTGGAGTAAGGGGAGGACGAATGCCTGGCTGCTTGACTTTGACTGTGATAGCATGGCGGCGGAGGATTGCGTTCCTGGATCGGTGTAGCGGAGAACTGCGATGCCAAAGGTAAGTTTCGAATTGCCCGATTCTACTTTTGACAGATATAGTTGGTTACTCAATGACGGACAGCCTGCCTCTCAGACCCCGCTGATATCGGACACCCCTAACTTCAGATCTATTAGATCTGACGACACGGATCAACATCCATCGGCGATCGTAATCAACGGATTCCCTTATGTCCGATCCGACGCTTTAGTTGATAGAGCAGCCGATGGAGCTACGTTTCCTGAGTCACTGGAAGAGCTCAGAGTGTGGCGCTCACACTGGCTGCCGCAGGCTGAGGCTTTAGCCTACGTACTTGAGCAGTTTGATCCTGCGTCGGTTCTTCCTAGGTTTTGGGGCGATGTGGTTCAGGAGCATCAGACCGAGTTCCAAAGAGTGTTTCGCGGAGTTCACCAAGAATCGGTTGGAAAGGCTCGTCTGGTAGCTCAGAAGTTTGTGGAAGACTATGTCACTCTGTTTGGTGTCGAAAGAAAAGACGATGCGTACGCGTTGCTCCAAGGATTTCCGAATCTGTCCCTAGACCGAGCCAAGGCCCTCTGGGGGTTAAGCCGGCTCCTCCGCCGTCTAGATGGGGCCGATGGTGTAGCAACCAATGTGGATCAGATAACTGATGCCACCCCCGTTGGGAGGGAGTTCAATGAACACTTTACCGAACTTCTGAAAGAATTTGGGGATACCACGAATAGCAGGATGCAAGATCTACCCACCTGTTCGGAGGACACCGCGATACCGTTTGCTATGATTCGAGGCTACAGTCGCCAAGCCGACGACCAGGCACCGTGGTTGTCAGAGGCCGAGCGAAGTAATAGGCGTCTCACGCTTGAGGATGAAATGCGAACCGAAGCCGCAATACACCACCGCGTGGCCCAGCTTATGCCTCTTATGACATTGGCCCAGGAGCTGCTTCCCAACTCTGAGGACCACAATTTGCTTGTTGACCAGCGACTGTTTGCTGCCTCACGAGCACGTTGGTTGGCCATCGGAGGATTTCTTCAAGGGAGAGGCGCAATACTCTCGATAGAAGAAGTCTTCTACTATCACTTATCAGAACTCATATCGACTCTTGAAGGTGAGATGCCTCCGTCGCGGGAAGTGATATCTACGCGTCGCTCTCTCCAGTCGATGTATCGCTCCTCACCTCCTCCCAGGGTACTGGGCAAGCCAATGCCGGATATTGTGACGGATCCTATCATGCCAGAGGGAACGGAGGAACATGCGCTGCGGGGGACACCGGCCGCGCCCGGCATTTACCCAGGCAGGGCGCGCATCGTCGAGAGCCTCTCCGAGGCGAGCCTCCTGAATGATGGGGACGTTCTCGTGTGCAGGAATACCACGCCAGAGTGGACCCCGTATTTTGGCCTGGTAGGCGCAATTGTCATGGATGCTGGAGGGATCCTCTCCCACGGAGCGATTGTGGCACGAGAATTCGGAGTGCCGGCGGTTGTTGGTGCAATGACAGCGGTAATCCGTATTTCAGAAGGCGCCACGGTCACCGTCGATGGATCTAATGGAGTGGTCGTAGTTGAGTTGGATGTATAATTCATTATGAAATCACTGCACTCGCAACTTTTGGATCTTGCTATAGCCACTTCGTGATGTACAAATGCAGCGTTGGTTGGACGAACCTGGAGAAACCGAGAGCGTAGGGAAAACATAGGGTTTCTCAGGCGTTACTTGCGATTTTTTGATTTATTGTTTCTGCGGCCTTGGGAGAGTGGAATCATGCCTAAGGCTGCCGACCCTCGAAGGGGGATACCCCCGGCCCGTTAGTTGCTATGATTCAGACGCTATGTTGCAGCCCTGCCCGACACCGGAATCCTTGGTGTCATCCCGTAGCGTGCTTGCGCCCTCGGAATCGATGGTGCGGGAAGTCCATTCCGGTGTCAAAAGAGCTAGCAGTATGGTAAGGCCACGGGCCATGTGTGTGGCGTAGTCGTCATCGTTTCAGCTCCACTCGATCCCACCTGATGGTGATATGCCGACCGTACTAAAGCTTAGCATTGTAGCCAACTGTAGCTAAGGCGGCTTTTACGGTAGCGTCAACATCCGGCGTAGGCTCTCCAGAGGTACATTCAGCTAGCAATGAGAGCTTGGCCAATCCCCAAATCGGGATACCCCTGGGGCCCATTCGCACTGATAACCATGAGTCATCATGATGTTGAACGTTAGTAAGCGGAGGATATTGACTATAAATGTGAACAATTTCACGCACCGCACACCGTGAGAGGTTCATAATACAACCAGGGGTGCAGTATTACCCTGTGTCTCGTGATATGTCACGCTTTCTGTCCCGGTTGGTGTCCCACTTTAGCAGGGGCGCCAGTGTGATGGCACACCAAGGGCACCAGTTTCACATTAGGTTCCGTAACTCTCGGTCTGATTTAGGGGTGGGGACAAGCCTGCTTTCATTAACAGGCTTCTGGGAGGGGTATCATCCCTAGCTGTCGAGAGTACTCTGTGTTTCGGATATAACAGTCCCAAGGTGACCAGAAGTTCAACTCTACGTCCAGGTGTTTCCATGGTCTAAACCACACGTGTTTGGCTCTATACTAATCCGATACCCACTTCCGCTGGTGGCCTTGGAGGGTCACCCTTCCGAACCCCGGAGGCTCGAAGTGGGAGACCCCTCCCAGTGCCCCCTTGCGCTCCATCTCCTCCACCAACGAACGCCTTGTCTGGGCTGCCGTCTCGGGGTCCTGGTCATATCTGCTGTTCCAGTCTGGAGTGCTCACCTGAATCGGGTGTATCAGAGCATCGCCAACAATCAACGCACACTGGCCCTGGGACTCGATGGTGATGCAGCAATGGCCAGGGGTGTGCCCTGGACTAGCAGTCACGGTCAGCTCGGGACTCAGAGCATCTCCGTCATCTACCAATTGCACCCTGCCTTGCTCCTCCAGAGGCCGAAACTTCTCGTGCACAGAGGCGGAATAGCCGGGCGATGAAGGTTCCACGAAGTATTCCCAATCTCCCCTCGGGACGTACCAAGTGGCGTTAGGGAACGTGACATGCTGGTCCTGACCTGACCCTGAGAGGTTCCACGCAATGTGGTCACCATGGAGGTGAGTGTACGTCACTGCCTGGATGTCGGCCAGTGTTACCCCTTGAGAGGCAAGTTCCTGCAAGAGGGGCCCACCTACACCGGTGTCAACCAGCACAGTGAGGGCCGGCGTGCAGAGGAGGTAACACCCGAAGTTCATGGTGAATTTGCCGTCCCGGAGGAACCCGCGCCATACCGACTCCGGTACGGCAGGGAACACAGAATGGGGTTCTTGCTCCATAGACCCGTCTGAAAGAGAGACAATCTCTACCTGTCCAATGGTCTTGCGGTGTGACGACATTAGTGCCTCCTGACTGCATACCACCGTATCTCCATCACCAAGATGAAGTTGAGCATGGATTG
>JASLXI010000136.1 GCA_030740415.1 Dehalococcoidia bacterium | reverse complement strand
GCTTCCGCACCAATGAAGAGCAAGAACAGGTGAGTGAGAAACTGACCACAGGACAGGTTGATATATGCATAGGCACTCACCGCCTGCTGCAAAAGGACATATCGTTCAAGAACCTGGGCCTGGTGATCGTGGATGAGGAGCAACGCTTTGGCGTTGCCCACAAGGAGCGCCTCAAGGGACTGCGCAAGGACGCAGATATCCTCACCCTCAGCGCCACTCCCATACCACGCACCTTGCACATGGCCCTATCCGGAATAAGGGACATGAGCACCATCGAGACCCCCCCGGAGGAGCGCCTGTCAATCAAAACCTACGTGTCGGAGTACAGTGAAGAACTGGTGCGAGAGGCCATATTGCGAGAGATGGACCGGGGAGGTCAGATCTTCTTCCTTCATAATAGAGTGCGGAGCATCGAGGAGGCTGCTGCGAAGATCCGTAGCATCGTCCCGGAGGCTTCCGTGGCAGTGGGCCACGGCCAGATGTCAGAGGATGTCCTGGAACAAGTTATGTCCGACTTCGCCCAGAGCAAGAGTGACGTGCTAGTATGCACTACTATCATCGAGGCGGGGTTGGATATGCCGAACGCTAACACCCTCATCATAGATAGGGCAGACAGGCTCGGCCTAGCCCAGCTCTATCAGCTGCGGGGCCGAGTGGGAAGGAGCACCAACCGGGCCTACGCCTACCTGATGCTCCCACGGAATGGCACTATTACCGAGACCGCCGAGAAACGGCTCAAGACCATCTTGGCGGCCACAGAGCTGGGCGCGGGATTCCGCATCGCAATGAGAGATCTTGCGATAAGGGGTGCGGGCAACATACTGGGAGCCGAGCAGAGCGGGTACATCCACGCCGTAGGGTACGACCTGTATTCCCAACTGCTGTCTCAGGCAGTTAAGGAATTGACGGGCCAGCAAGGCGAGCCTGTGGACGGTACACCCAAGCTCGCCGAGGTGAAGCTCGATCTGCCTATTTCAGCGTACATACCCCTGCACTACATCCAGGATCTCACTACTCGTCTGGGCGTCTACCAGCGACTGGCCCAGCCTTTACGCCGCGAGGAGATAGAACCGGTGGGCGAGGAAATCAGAGATAGGTTTGGCCCTTTACCCAAGGCGGTACAGGCCCTTCTTTACGTGGTGAAACTTAAGGCCCTGGCCAGAGAGGCCAGGGTGCAGTCTATATCCAGGAATGGCAAGGTGGCGGTAATCCAGCTTGGTGAGCCGATAGGGGGGGACCGAATAGCTTTGCAAAAAACCCTGGGTGGTTCGGCCCAGGTAGGCCACAGCCAGATAAGAGTGTCCTTTCGCGATGGGTGGACAGAGGACCTTGTTCAGACTCTGGAAGGCCTTGTTGCATTCAAGACCAAGGTCTTGGAGCTTTCGGGCGTGGGGTATAGATTGCCTTCCTAGCTTCCCATCCTCCTCACCAAATCCACCAGCTCTACCAGGCCTTCTATGCGGGGGCAGTCCTTGACGTCAGTCATCAGTACGTCCCGATCCAGGAGCACCGGGTGAATGCCGACGCCCCGCGCACCCTTCACGTCGGTCTCATACTGGTCGCCCACGTACAAAGTCTCCTGTGGCTCTACTTCGGCTCTTCTAAGTGCTTGTATGAAAATGGGCGGGTACGGCTTCACCGAGCCGACCTCCTGAGCACTGATCGCGAAGTCCATGTGGGGAAACAGTCCAAGGTCGTTGCAAAGCTTGTTTATATCCTCATCGTTGTTGGATAAGAGGGCCAGTGTGAAGCCCATGTCTTTAAGCACGGCCAGGGTGGGAAGAACGTCGTCGAACAGGGCATAACCGTAGGAAAATTGCCTCACCCGCGAGATCACTTTAAGGGCCAGCTCTAGTGACACCTCTTTCCCAGCCCCTTGGAATATCAGGCGCTGGTACTCGGCAAAGAAATCGTTTCGCCCCTGGGTATCCCGTTCCCACAAAGGCAGCTCCGCCACCTCGTGGGCCATATGAGCGTCAGCCAGGGCATAGCCTCGAGTGATGCCTTCACTCGTAACATGAATGCCGAACTCTTCACAGGCCTTAGCTTGAAGTTCCTCCCTGAACGGATAAAACCTGCTTAACGTATTGTAGAAGTCGAAGAAAACGGCTCTTATCATAATTCAAAAAAGAAACGCCTTTCGAAGAGTGCCAGTCCCAAGGTAATGTTAGCACAAGCGCTTGCTTAGCGGCATAACAAGGCTGGCGTCGGTGTCCCATGACCTGTTCTATCCTCCCAGAATTGTCGGTTGCAGCAAAGCAGGTCGGTTCCTCTGTTCCACCTGTCTCGATTCCCCATCGCAGCTTGTCACCCCTCACTGTATGCGCTGTGCTCAACCCATCGTCGACGACGAGACGTGTTAGCGTTGCCTTGAATCACCATTGGGCATAGACGGCATCCGTGCCCCATTCCTCATGGAAAGGACGATCCGGGAAGCCGTACACCGACTCAAGTACAACAGTCTCCCGGCCAGAGCGTCCATATCAGTAAGCCTTATGATGGGCTTTCTGGACCCCCGTCAACTGCCGATACATGCACTGATTCCTGTCCTAATGCACAGGGGACCCGAGAGGCAGCGTGGAGAGAACCAGGCACATCTGTTGGCTAGATAGGTAGGGAATAGGCTTGGAATCCCAACGATTTCCAAAGTCCCCTCACGCCTAAATAATACGCCTCACGAGACTAAAAGCCCTAGCGCTCAGGAGACAGGGCCCAACGTCCAACGCTCTTTCCGATACCTCCACCCGTTCCTAGTGAAGGGATTGGATGTGGTGCTAGTGGACGACATTCGCACCACTGGCACTACCCTGGAAACCTGTGCCCCGGCCCTCTGAGAAGCAGAAGTCGCCCCCGTATGGGTGTGTGCTACTGGCCCGCGAGGCCTAGACTCTGATATTGATTTTAGGTGTAGCTTCTTGAGAGAAGTCAGAAGTGCAAATAGAAAGAATGTAGGCTCTTTGGCAGAATGTGTACAGCCAAGGCCAGCTTTACTTGTGGGTTGGGGAGGAAGAATGGAATGAGAACTATGAGGAAAGGATCTCGCCATCTCAGAAGGCTCCAGGAACTACATCACTAGGAGGCTGAAACGGCTAGATAGCATTCTCGACAATATGGGCGAGGCTACCGTTGAGTTGAGCATGGAGAACACCCGCTCCCAGCAGGACTGGATAGTCGCCCAGATCACCTTGAACTGTAATGGCACCATCCTACCTGGCGAACAGAGATCTCCTACGATCAACTCTGCCATCCAGGCTGTGACCGACACACTGGGCGGCAGAGTACGCAGTCTCAAGGGTAGGCTGTGCAAGAGCGAGCAGGCCAAGAGGTCTGGAAAGTCAGCGTTCACAAGAGACCCGGAGGCTACAGCCGTTACGCAGAGTGAAGAGTCCTCGAATCAGACCGAGGGAATTGCGCACGTAAAGCGGTTCTCCATGAAATCCGTGCCCTTGGATGAGGCCATAGACTAGATGGAGTTCCTGGACCACGATTCCTTCTCCTGTTTTTGCAACGTAGTTACCGATGAGTACAGCGCTGTGTCGGGGTGTAAACGGAGGCTCCGGGCTGCTGGAGCCGAAGTTGCAATAGGTAACTGCCGTTGACAGGCCAATCCCCGTTCCTTAAACTGGGCCGGGGTAAATTCCCAGTCTGGCCTGCCCGGTGCCGAGGGTTTGTATGGGACCCG
>JASLXI010000135.1 GCA_030740415.1 Dehalococcoidia bacterium | reverse complement strand
AAAGGGCAAAAAGATGACTGAAGAGTTGGTAGAAGGACTTTACCTTGCAGCCGTAGGGATGGTACTGGTATTCCTCACCCTGGTTGCCTTTATGCTGATATTGTTCGTCCTGCAAAAGCTCTTCCCGGGCGAGGAAGTGGTTGACGATACCTCGGTGGATAAAGCTTCCGTGGAGGTGAGAGTAACAGATGGGGCCCAGCAGGCTAGCGCACAACCGTCTTTCTCAATTGCTCAGGAACCATCGGTGACTGTTATCGCCCCGTCAGGCGGCAGTATGACTGGAGAGAAGATAGCAGCAATGACCGCGGCGACATACCTGGCTATGGAGCAGGAAGATAATTCTGTGGGCACCTCTGTCGTTGCTGCAACCCCGAGGCCATCCCAAGGCGCTAGCGATTGGGTATCCCAGAGCAGAGCCCTGGGATGGCAGAGTCAGGGGCAACGGCCCCAACCGTACGGCCAAAAGAGCCACAGTGCATATCCTCCAAGAGAGGGGTCCAGGTAAGTAATGTCGAAGGAGTTGTTGGGGGCCTTTCCAGACATTACCTTGAGCGGCGCGGCTATGATTGCCATTGCCCTCGGGATGATATATCTGGGTGTGGCCAGAAGATATGAGCCTCTGCTGCTCCTTCCCATAGGGCTTGGTGTTTTACTGGCCAATCTCCCGTCCACAGGAATCGCCGAGGACGACGGTTTTCTGGGGCTACTGAGGAAGGCGGGACTGGACAACGAGCTGTTTCCTCTCCTGATGTTCCTGGGTGTGGGCGCCCTAACGGACTTCACACCATTGCTTCAGAATCCGGTGACGGTGTTGTTGGGAGCCGCGGCACAGTTTGGTATCTTTGCCGCACTCATAGCTGCTCTGTTACTGGGATGGGATATCGATAACGCGGGGGCCATCGGCATCATAGGTTCTGCAGACGGTCCCACCACCATCTTCGTGTCCACGCAGCTGGCTGATGTGGATCTGTGGGGCCCTATAGCCGTGGCCGCCTACTCCTACATGGCTATGGTGCCGCTCATTCAGCCCCCCATAATGCGCGTGTTGACCACCAAGAAGGAACGACTGGTCAAGATGGAATATCCCACCCGTGCAGCTTCCTACAAGGCTCGGATACTCTTTCCCATCATAGTCATTATTCTAGCCAGCCTCATAGCTCCCAAGGCTGCGCCCCTGGTGGGTATGCTCATGTTTGGCAACCTCCTGAGGGAGGTGGGAGTGGTGGATCGCCTTGCACAGGCCAGCCAGAACGAGTTAATAAACGTCACCACCATCTTCCTGGGCCTCACAGTGGGGTCGACCATGACCGCCGACCGATTTCTGGAGACCCGGACTCTGGGTATATTCGCCTTGGGACTCTTCGCCTTTGGTATTGCCACGGTTACCGGAGTCCTGTTTGGGAAGATTATGTACTATGCCTCCAGGGGAAAGATAAACCCCCTTATCGGTGCTGCGGGAGTGTCCGCGGTACCAATGGCCGCCAGGGTAGTGCACAGGGTGGGCCGGGAGGAAGATCCAGACACCTGGCTGATAATGCACGCTATGGGACCGAACGTGGCAGGTGTGCTAGGCTCAGCCATTGCCGGAGGAGTGATTCTGGGAACCCTCCTCTAATTGTAACTGCATCAGGGTCAGGCCGACTCACTTTCACATCTCAGGGACAGATTGCAAATCCGGAAGGCTTGATGGATGTTGACAATGAAATTCGCCGACTTGTACAAGACTGGGCATCCCGCCATCTCCTTTGAACTGTTTCCTCCAAAGACTGTTAAGACCATGGCTGAGCTGGAAGAGCGGCTGCCAAAGCTCATTGCACTGGGTCCCTCCCTAGTGACGGTGACTTATGGAGCCCTGGGCAGCACTCAGGGGCTTACTCTGGAGATTGCCTCCAGGCTTAAGAACGAATACGGGATCGAGAGTGCACATCATCTTACGTGTGTGGGGTCGAGCAGTGAGGAAATCGGTCAGATACTGAATGACATTCGGGAACACAGCATCGAGAATATTGTGGCCCTCCGTGGCGATCCTCCCAGGGGAGAGACTGAGTTCACGCCGCCCAAGGATGGGTATAGCCACGGCAACCAGTTGGTCGAACACATAAGCCGTTACGGTGGGTTTGGCATCGCAGTGGCTGGTTATCCGGAGAAACACCTGGAAGCTCCCGATTTTGAGACGGACCTGGGAAACCTAAAACGCAAAGTGGATGGCGGGGCCGACGCCATTATCACCCAGCTATACTATGACAACCGCCACTTCTATGACTTCGTAGAGCGATGTCGAGCGATTGGCATTCATCAGCCCATCATTCCAGGGCTTATGCCGATTTTGAACGTGGAGCAAATCAAGCGCATCACCAGCATGTGTGGGGCAACCATCCCTAGGGAACTGCTTAGACAATTGGAGGACTCTGGAGATGACGCGGAACGGGTCCATGAAATTGGCATAGCGCATACTGCAAACCAAGCCCTGGACTTGTTGCAGCATGGGGTCCAAGGTATTCACTTCTACCTGCTGAACCGACATTTTCACATTGCAGAAATTATGGAGCGCATCAAGCCGGCGTTGAAGTGAACCAGAGGGACCATGCACGTAGAGGGCTAACCTAACGCGTTAAGGTCTACAATTCTGGCATCCCGGCTGTCTGGAGACAAGTCCAAGACGGCTACCGTGCCGGGCATCACCCTCTGGTTGGGCCAAGTGGCGCTTCCGGGGTTGATGAAAAGTATGCTGCCGTGCTCCTCCACGAGGGGTAGGTGGGTCATTCCATAAAGCACTATATCCACAGGCGAGCCAAAGACCTGCTCTATGGCATCCGGCAGAGAAGCATCAACTGGGAATTTTTCGTCAATCACTCCGGAGAGTATTTCCAAAGCCCCTATGTTTGGAATGGACAACTCATGTACCATTCCGATGGAATGGCCCTCCACTTCCACTATTCTGTGGTGCTCTTCCACCCTGGAATCCCCTGTGAACTGACGCTCGGCACCTGTCTCAACAGCCTTTACCGGCGCTATTTCCTCCAGGTAATCCAGGCAAGATGGAATGAGGATGTCTCCAGCGTGGAGAATGAGGTCTACTCCCTCAAAGGCTATCTTCACCTTGGGTGAGAGTTCTGCTGAGGGGACCTGGGTATCAGCGATGAGCCCAATTTTCATTGAGGATGTCCTTTCTGAGTCTAATGGACTAGATACTAAATGCGCGCGTATGTACAGGCTACGGCGGCATTGGACTAAGGGGATTGTAGTGTCATACCATAGCACCGTCAACCGAAACGTGCTCGCTGATGTAGATAGACTAGCTTTGGAGGAGTTGTGGCGTATATAGACCAGAGCCGTACTGCTTCGTTGCCTTACATGGGTCGACAACTATGCTAGGTGTCGTAGAGATGAGTCCTTCGGATGAGACAACCGACAGTCTGGCAGAGGGTCATAGGCGTGTTCAGGATATGATTCGGACTGCTGGAGGCAAATACGGAAAGCAATTAGTTTACATAGAGCTGCAAGATCTTGGAAGGAATGGATGGTGGGATGCGGTTGGGCGATTCTACCCAGAAAGCTTTGAATAAGACTCGAGGCAGACCCCGTCAATCGATGGATATGCATAACATGTGGAGGAATTATAGTATACATTGAGCAATGGCCATTGCGATTTGTCGCCCATCACCGATCTACCACCCTGCCCGATG
>JASLXI010000134.1 GCA_030740415.1 Dehalococcoidia bacterium | reverse complement strand
AGGTCGAGGGGATAGTCCATCACAAGCCCCCCTGCCACATCTTCAGATAGGGCGACTGGAACCATCCCGGAACGCAACTCCGGCTCGCCCATAGCCACACGGGCATGGTCGACCTTCCCGTCATGCCAGATGGGCTCCAGGCCGAGTATCCCGGTCATAGTCTCAATGGTTAGGAAACTCTTGTTTCGATCTACGATGTCCCGCTCTAGGACGTACTTGGCCAGGCAGCGGATACCGTTGCCGCACATCTCCGCCTCCGAGCCGTTTGGGTTATACATAACCATACGCACATCCGCCGAGTCAGAAGGCATGACCAGGAGAAGGCCGTCGGCCCCCACGCCCATGTGACGCTCGCACAAGCACTTGGCCAGGGCTGGCCAGTCAGCTTCCTTGTCGCGGGCATCCAGGAGCACGTAATCGTTGCCTGCTCCGTGCATCTTGGTGAATCTCATTCCGACTCCTTACGGCGGGCTTCCTCGTGCATCTCCTGGAAGTACCTATCGTACATCTCTTGACACTGCCGAATGTACTTGGGAGCGTTGAACCCAAAATACAGTCCCAGAGTCAAACCAGCAAGCAATCTTAGCATTGAATCATTTCCTCTTGGGCCTCCTAGATTCTATCATATACTACCCTGCCTTGTTCATCTTGACTTGCCAAGGGAGTCGAGAGGAGCGGAACCCATTTGGCAGGGGCACCGGAGGTGTGTCTCTCCCAGAATCTTTCCTCACCCACCCCTCCCCTTCCACAAAAGGAAGGGGGATTAAGGGAAATGCCTTGTTACCCTAGCATAGAGCCATGGGGGATAGAGAGAGCCTTTTGTATCAGGGCTAACGTATGCGCTAGGGTTTTCTGAGCAACCCATTCACCAGGTCAAGTGCACGGAAGGCCGTCGACGGCGCACCCGCCTCCAGCCAGTGAATTCGAGAGTCCCTCAATCGAAGCCACGCATATTGATGCCGTGCAAAGCGACGAGTTGAGTTCTTGATACGGGCCACAGCATCCTTCAGGGAGAGCTTCCCCTGCACGTAAGAGGCCACCTCTCGGTATCCCAGGCTGGACATCGAGGGCAACTCAGGATAATAACCCCTTTCCAGGAGACACGTCACCTCCTGGGGCCAGCCTGCTTCCACCATTGCCTCCACACGACGGTCTATGTGCTCATACAAGATACGCCTTTCCGTCGTCAGCCCGATGACCAGACTGTTATATGGTGGCGGTTCCCTACTCTGGGCCTGGGAGAAGGGTATCCCCGTCTCCTGGTACACCTCTAGGGCGCGAACCACTCGCCGTACGTTCCGATGGTCTATGTGCGATGCCGCCATGTGGTCCACCGCCTGAAGTCTCCGCCACAGGGTCTCCTGTCCTTCTTTAGCAGCCTCTTCCTCCAACTGCGCCCTTAATGCTGGATTTGGTGCGACTTGGGGCGTATGGAAGCCCTCCAAGAGGCCCCAGACGTACTGTCCCGTACCTCCCACCAGACATGGAAGTTTACCCCTGCTCTGCACGTCCTGGACGGCCCTGCGGGCCTGTTCCAGGTACAGGGCCAGGCTGTATGGCTCGTCGGGGTCTAGGATGTCTACCAGGTGATGCTGTACGAGGTCGCGCTCTTGGGCAGAAGCCTTCGCCGTGCCGATGTCCATGTAGCGGTACACCTGGCGGCTGTCCCCGTTCACAATCTCAACCTCGAAGCATCGGGCTATCTCCAGGGCCAGTTTACTTTTTCCTACCGCCGTTGGCCCAACAATCGCTATGAGGGGCTTGTTGTCGGGCACCTGTTCTCCTCTGATGTAATTGGGGCGACATGACTGGTACGAACGATTTCGATGTTGTACGACTGCTTGAAAAGAGGTTTGTGGACATCAGACACGTTGAGGCTGAGCGTCATTGGTTCCTCGTAGCTTTCTTCGTCTTTATTGCTGGTGTTCTTACCTTCTTAGCACAGCATGATGAACGACACAACTTGCTATTTGCATACGGTATCCTATGGCTAATATCTATTCTAGGTCTGTTACATGCTTGGAGATTTGCGCATGTGCTGCAGGAGATTCAGAGCGATATCGGAGAAATGGGTAATGAATGGTCTAGGGCTACAACAGATCTAACTGATATCTCGACTTGGCGTAGACGCTGAATTTGGCAACATATGCGAAACACTGAAAATGGCTCAAGAAAGGCTAAAGGCAACGATTCAAATGCTGCAAACGGCCCTACAGAGGCTAACGACGAGAATGCAAACGTCGCGTGGTACCCGCTCTGGCGTAACGTCATTTCACGCAGGATAACGAGAGGAGGGTGTGGTCTCTGGATCTTGCCTTCATCGCTTACAACGATCCACATGTGAGCCCTATGTGGTAGCATTTATTGCGTTCTCGGTCTTGTTTATCATCGTCTTCTTTACCTAATCGCCATCCCACGCGCAATCGCTGTAAATCGCTCGGCCACAAGGCTCGCGCCTCCCACCAGCGCGCCGTTCACGTTGGGCTGTCTTGCATACTCAGAGACGTTGTCCTGGGTCACGCTGCCCCCGTACAGCAGGGGAACCTCTCCTGCCGCGGCTTCGCCGTAAAGGTCGCCAAGGCTCTGGCGTATGACCCCCATCATCTGCTCGGCCACCTCCCCCGTCGCCGCCATGCCCGTCCCTATGGCCCATATCGGCTCGTAGGCTATGGCCAGGTCGCTGGATGATGTCACTCGACTGAGAGCGCCGCACACCTGTGCTGTTACAACAGAGCCTGCCGACCCATCCTCTCTTTCCTCCAGCCCCTCGCCTACGCACAAAATGGGCTTGAGTCCTGCGGCCAGCGCGGCCCTGACCTTTCGGTTGATGAACTCATCCGTCTCCCACGACTGCTGTCGCCGCTCCGAGTGGCCTAGAATCACGTAATGGCACAGTTCCGTCAGCATCCCCGGCGAGACCTCGCCAGTATAGGCTCCCTTCTCCTCGTGGTGCATGTTCTGAGCACCCATCCTTATCGATGAGCCGTCCACTACGTCCTTGACCGCCTTCAGTGAGATGAATGGTGGACACAGCACCTTCTCCACTCCACCGAAGGCTTCTAGTCCATCCCGCATCTCCACCGCCAGGGCTACCGCCTCGGTAAGTGTGGTGTTCATCTTCCAGTTTCCAGCTACGATTGGTGTAGGCATGTTGGATCTCCTTGTCAATGTCATTGTGAGTGAAGCGAAGAATCTAAAGCGTTAAACCATTCAGCGCTTAGGCCAAGCCATCCAGGATCTCTTGCGTCCACACGGGCTGCCTTCTCGCCTTACGAACTGTAGAAATCGCCAGAGCAGTACAATATTAGTCTAGTGTAGGTGTAGGGCACCCCCTGCTCAAGGCCCAAACTTGATCAGCTTGTAGGCGTGGGCCAAGGCCAGGAACATAACCTGGGTGGCTGGTATCCTTCCCAGCGACCCAGTGGCACAGGCACTCTCATGAAAAGCCTCCACCCCCTCCCCTAGTGTCAGGTTCGAGTGTATCAGCAGAGGCACTGGCTGCCAGCCGTGTGCCGATAGTACCGAAGGTGTGGCGTGGTCCCCCGCGACGACTAAGGCGTCAGGTTGCAGGTCGAGAAGACTAGGGATGAACCCATCCAGGGCTTCCAGGGCCTGCACCTTTGCATCGAAGTTGCCGTCCTCGCCCGCCGCGTCCGCGGGCTTGTAGTGAAGATAGAAGAAATCGTATTCTTGGAAATGCTGGCTAAGGGTCTCCACCTCG
>JASLXI010000133.1 GCA_030740415.1 Dehalococcoidia bacterium | reverse complement strand
CTGTCAACGAATTAAGGCCCGCTCATCCTGAGCCTGTCGGAGGACGTGAGCGGCAATGTGGATTTGAGGGTATTGGGAAGGTCAAAAGAAGCTACTGGACCTCAAAGCCCAGCTCCAGGTCGTCTCCGTCTCTGGGCACGTAGGTGGCTATGTCGCTCATGGCTATCCCGTTCACCTGGAGAAACAGCCGGCCTGTTTGTCCGTCGGGGCACTCGTCGCCGTTGGTGTATTGCGCCCCGGATGCAAGCTCTAGCGAATCATTAGTTATCCTGGAACCGGTACTCGCGATCAAGCGTGCCAGGTTGGCGTTAAGCCCGGCTTCGCCGGCGTGAGTGGGATGGATGTGGAAAAGACCGTCGCCGTGGGTGTGGACTCCTCCTGGGGAAGCGGGGAAGGGGGGCTCCGTCTCTCCGCAGAGGGTGATGGCGTATTCGGCGTGCCAGTGGTCGCCGACATTCGGGTAGCGTCCGCCATTGTCGTCTCCGCTGCCGGAGGAGGCTATCAGAATACCCAATAGCCCCATAAAACCCAAGATGATCCCACCCATTATCAGCCACATTCTAGGTGTCAATCGTTGGGTGCGGCGCTGGCTCCAGCGGCGCTCTCTTCTATCTTGACCGCGCATTGCCATATTTCTTCAGAAAATATTCTATCACAGCTTTGTGCGGCGGCTCTACCTCAGTTGGCTGTGCATTCCGTTCCACGGAGCCATATCTCATCTCACCTCTAATGCGGTAACTGGCCGTATGCCTCTCGTGCTCTGCTCATACGTTTATAGGCAGCCGATTCTTGGGATTTGAGATTTTGGCCTTCCTGTACGATTGTCTCAAAATCAAGAACAAGTCCGTCGAACAATTCCTGATCGAATTGTCTCAGAGCATCAACTGCCGCCTGGTAAGCTGCCATCGAGGCAGAATACTCCTGGCGGAGCTTGTCGATCTCTTCGCTGTGGATCATATTCCCTCCTTGGCCTTTTGCCGTTCCGCAGGATCGGCTTCAATTCTTGACGTCTGGTTGCTCATTCTATACCTAATCCACGGTGTGGAACATCCGAGACAATCTAGTTGCCGAGGGGCGTGCATGCTAATGTATAATAGTGTCCAGCAATTTTCAACGCGCCCTTCAAAGGCGGATGGATTGGAGGACCCGATGGTAACAGCGCAACTCGAGCACGAACTGATGCAGTCGGTATCGGGCGAGGTTCGCTTCGACGCCTACTCTCGTGCAATGTACAGCACTGATGCGAGTATCTACCAGATCGAGCCTCTGGGCGTGGTGCTCCCCCGCAACAAAGAAGACGTGATTGCAACCGTAGATCTAGCCCATCGCTACGGTGTTCCCATTCTGCCCAGGGGAGGCGGTACCAGCCTCGCGGGGCAGACGGTGGGCCGTGCCATAGTCATGGACATGTCCAAGTACATGAACAACGTCCTTGAGGTGAACACAGAAGAGCAATGGGCGCGGGTGCAGCCGGGCATCGTCCTGGAGCAACTGAACCATCAGATTAGGGATACTGGCCTCTTCTTCGCTCCCGACCCGGCTACCGCCAATCGCTCCAACGTCGGCGGGGCCATCGGTAACAACTCATGCGGCTCCCACTCCATCCTCTACGGTAAGACCATAGACCAGATTAAGGAGCTGGAGACTGTGCTTTCCGATGGATACCTGGCCCAATTTGGCCCCATTACGCCGTTCCAGTTGGAGACCAAGCTCCATGGCGATGGTCTAGAGGGCCAGATCTATCGACAGGTCATGGAAATCGCCAATAACAACGCGGAGGAGGTGGAGAGCCGTTATCCCAAGTTGATGCGACGTGTTGGCGGTTACAACTTGGACCAACTCATCGATGTGCCGCAGGTCAACTTTGCAAAGCTCATCGTCGGCTCCGAGGGGACCCTGGCTACGGTAACCGAGGCCAAGGTGAACCTGGTGAAGCGGCCCAAGGCCACCGCTCTGATGGCTGTCCACTTTCAGGGACTCATAGAAGCTATGGAAGCCACGGTAGCTACCTTGGAGCATAGCCCCGCCGCGGTGGAACTGGTGGGACGCGTCATCCTTCAGCAGATCCGCATTTCCTTGGGCTATAGCCGCAGGGCCAGCTTCATTGAGGGAGACCCCCACTCTATCCTGTTGATCGAGACTGCGGGGGACACAGAACCAGAGGTCGCGGACAAACTGGAGGAGATCGAGAAGGGCCTACGGCGCAGAGGCATGGGGTATGCCTATATCAAGATGGCCGACAGGGTGGAGCAGGCCAACGTATGGGATGTGCGCAAGGCCGGCGTCGGGCTGATGATGGGGGTCCAGGGCCAGGCCAAGCCCATTCCCTTCATCGAGGACTGTGCTGTCTCCACGGACCAGCTTCCCGAGTACATCCGACGGGTAGACGAGATGATTCGCGAGAATGGCACCGAGGCTGCCTACTATGGCCATGCCAGCGTCGGCTGTATCCACGTGCGTCCGTTCATCAACCTGAAAGAGCAGGCCGATGTGGACCGCATGTACAACATCTCTAAGGAGGCCTCCGACTTGGTGATGGAGATGGGTGGGGCCATGAGCGGGGAGCACGGCGATGGCCTTTTGCGCAGCATGTGGAACGAGAAGGTGTTTGGAACTACCCTCTACAACGCCTTTCGGGATGTCAAACGTGCCTTCGACCCCACGGGCATCATGAACCCCGGCAAGATCGTGGACTCCCAGACAATGGTCGAGAACCTCAGATACGGCCCCGGCTACACCAGCCTCAACCCGAAAACCAAGCTGGATTTCTCTCAGAATGGAGGCTTTCAGGGAGCCGTGGAAATGTGCAATGGACTGGGGGCCTGTCGGCACACCCTGAGCGGGATGATGTGTCCCTCATACATGGCAACCAAAGAAGAAGAGCACTCCACCCGGGGCAGGGCCAGTGCTCTGCGGGCGGTCCTCTCAGGCCTGCTTCCACCTGAAGAATTCACCAGCCATCGTATGCACCAAGTCATGGACCTGTGCCTTGAGTGCAAGGCATGCAAAGCAGAGTGTCCTTCCCAGGTCGACATGGCAAAACTAAAATACGAGTTCCTGAACGCATACCATCAGAAGCACGGCTATCCCTTGAGGTCCAGGCTCTTTGCCAACATAGGCAATCTGAGCAGACTGGGAAGTGCCCTGGCGCCTGTGTCCAACTGGGGCGCACGGTTTTCCCTGACCCGCTGGGCCCTGGACCGCTTCCTAAAGATAGACAAGCGGAGACCTCTGCCTCCCTTTGCTCGCCGCAACTTTCCAAACCTGTTCCGCTCCCGAACCACGGTTTTCGAGAGACAGGTCCAGGGGGAGGTGGTCCTCTTCAACGATACCTTCATGAACTACAACTACCCCTCCATCGGCATGGCTGCCACCAAGCTCCTGGAGCGCGCCGGCTTCCAGGTCACCCTGGTGGAGCGCAAGTGTTGCGGGCGTCCGATGATCTCTAAGGGAATGCTGGATGCCGCCAGGAACAACGCCCAGTACAATGTCGATCTGCTCTATCCCTACGTCGAGCGCGGTGCCTATATCGTGGGATGCGAGCCTAGTTGTCTCCTGACCTTTCGCGACGAGTATCCAGACCTCTTGCGCAGTCCCCAGGCCGACAAGGTAGCGGAGAAGGCCCTTCTGCTCGAAGAGTTCCTCCAGATGCTGCAACAGGAAGGCAAGCTCGACCTGAAGTTCAAGGAGACGCCCAAGAAAGTCCTCTTCCACGGCCACTGTCATGCCGAGGCACTGGTGGGCACC
>JASLXI010000132.1 GCA_030740415.1 Dehalococcoidia bacterium | reverse complement strand
CGTATGACGATTCTGTGGTTGGGCGAGACCCACTGCGACAATCCTTCAATGGTGGGAGGGAAGGCTGCAAATCTGAGCGCCCTCTCGGGAAGCTATCGCGTTCCACCGGGCTTTGCCATCACCGCAGGGACTTTCGATCAGGCCGTCAGTATCGGTTTCCCCCAGGGTTTCAATGCCGAGCAGGGACATCAAATCCCAGAAGCCCTGTACGATCCTATAGCAAACGCCTATCACACTTTATCGGAGCATTGCCAGCAGGTCCAACTCAGCGTGGCAGTTCGTTCCTCGGCCTTGGATGAGGATGGCAAATCGGCCTCGTTTGCAGGGCAGCACGATACATTCCTCAACGTCGTGGGGGAGCAGGCGGTGGCCAAGGCAATTGCCGACTGCTGGCGGTCGGTGTACAGCGCGCACGCCCTGGAGTACAGACGCCAACAGGGCCTCTCCGTGGACAACATGAAGATGGCGACCCTTGTACAGCAACTGGTGCCCGCAGAGGTTTCCACCGTTGTCTTCGGCGCAAACCCCATCACGGGAAACCGTGGGGAGATCATGATAAACGCCAGCTGGGGTCTCGGCGAAAGCATAGTCGCAGGCACTGTGACCCCTGACACCTTCGTGGTGCGCAAGTCCGATATGACAATCCTTACCTCAGATATCAGCGACAAGGAAAGTATGACGGTGCCCATATCTGGGGGTACTCAGGAAGTCGATGTGCCGATTGGGTGGCAGGGTCTGCCGTCAATCACCAATGAACAGGCTGAGGAGATGGCGCGTCTCGCCATAGAGCTAGAGACCAAGATGGGCTGGCCCGTGGACATCGAGTGTGCGTATTATCAGGGGCACCTCTACCTGCTCCAATGCAGGCCCATCACAACCCTCGGATAGCGGCGTCGCCCAACTCGATCTAACACATAGGCCCGGCACCACTCAATCCTCAGCACGGTCACGACCGATACTCGCAGGAGATACTATGAACACTATTCAGCATTTGCAGAATTTACAAAAGGTACGGGTCGGCATGGTGGGCGCGGGGACCAACAGCCGCGCCCGTCATATTCCTGGCTTCCAGGTTCTGGAGGGGGTTGAGGTGATTGGTGTGGCTAACCGCAGCCGCGAGTCCAGCCAGCGCGTCGCAGATGAATTCGGCATGAGTCATGTATTCGAGAATTGGCACGAGCTTGTCCAGTCCCCCGACATCGACGCGGTCTGCATCGGCACCTGGCCCTACATGCACTGCCCCATCACCCTGTCCGCCTTGAATGCCGGCAAACATGTCCTCACGGAAGCCCGCATGGCAATGGACGCCTCCGAGGCAAGAGCTATGCTCCAGGCCTCCCGACGAAATCCACAGTTGGTTGCCCAGGTTGTGCCCTCGCCCTTTACGTTGAAGGTGGACCGCACCATTCAGGATATGATTGGGTCGGGCTATCTGGGTTCCCTCAATGCCATAGAACTGCGTGTTACCCAGAGGGACTTCCCGGAGTTCGGAGGGCCTTTTCAATGGCGCCATGACCGCTCCGTAAGTGGATACAACCTGCTGTTCTTAGGGGTCTGGTATGAAGCCCTCATGCGTTGGGTGGGCCCTGCCACAGAGGTATCCGCCATGACTAAAGTGACCGTTCCGCAGCGGGTTGGCACCGACGGCCTTCTTAAAGGGGTCACTGTCCCCGACCACGTGGAGGTGCTGTGCCAGTTCGCGGGCGGTGCGCAGGCACATCTGGCCTTCAGCGCCGTCACCGGTCTGAGTGCGGCTGGCGATGTCTGGCTCTTTGGCACCGAGGGTACGCTTAACCTGGACACCGTTTCCATGACCTTGTCCGGCGGACGAAGGGGTGACCACGGTCTGAAGGAGATTAGCATCTCTCCCGAGAAACAGGAGACCTGGCGGGTAGAGGAAGAGTTCATCAACGCTATCCGCGGCCTGGAACCTGTAAGGCTGACCACCTTCGAGGACGGTCTGGCCTACATGGAGTTCACAGAAGCCGTGACCAGAAGCGCCCAGGAAAGAAAGACTGTTTCTTTACCTCTTTAGACGCAAAGGTATAAGCATTGGAGAAGAAACTGCCCGACCTGGATTCGAACCAGGGATTTCAGCTCCAAAGGCTGACGTGCTACCGCTACACTATCGGGCATCGTTCTCTGGGGCAGGACTAGCGTCATTGTAATACGGCCATGCAGCAGGGTCAAAAGGGCGAATTAAACGCTGAAAAAGCAAGGGCCTTCCGAGGTACGAATCTGCTCCATGCTTGCACAATCACAGACGTTGGCTACTGGGCACGTGGCATTGGTGAGGAAGGTAACTTGACAACATACTGCGTAGGTGTATTGGTAGCCAATAGTAAGAAAGTACTGGCTGCCATCAGTGTCGCTGCCCCTATATAATGGTGTCCGTTGGCAAGGCTACTAGCTTTGCACATGTGTGATATTCACCGGATGACTGCTTACCCAATAAAGGAGTGTACATACTTTACCTAGATGGGTCGGGTACTCATGCTGAGGCCAGCTAACACAAAACAACTGGCCTTGCCGTATTTGAGAGAGAAACTCATTGGGCTGGTAACGATCTTGACTCTCTTCAGAAAGAGTACTTTCCTGATGAATCTGACCCTGTTTTCTTTCATACCTCACGGCTGCCGGTCCGAGAAGGTGAAGGCCTGGAAGAACCTCGGGCAAATCTGAGCACTGAGCAGCGATGTGCACTTGAAGACAGAACATCTGATGTGAGGCGTAACCGACTCTGTGTCTTGTTTCGGTGCCTAGTAGAGAAGAAGTATGCGGAAATGTATAATGAGGATACACACGAGAGAGCATTCGAAGACCTCATGAGCATGTTCGATATGTTCATGAGTCGCGCCAATCAATGATTGGTTGCAGATGGCAAAGAAGAACCACTAGGTCTGGTCATCCTGGCTGAATCTTGTTATCACAAAACCTTAGCCCTGCTTGCAAGCCATTTTCATGAGAGTGATACACGTCGGGGGTCACTTCACAATAGTCACTGACAGCCCAACGTTCGTTCCCGCGCGTGATTCCAGACTTCTTCAATTCGCGGATTCCAGTGCAAACGCTGCTTATGGTATATACCGCAGTAAGCTAACTAGTGATTTCGACCTAACAGCACAAAGTTTGCCTAGGAGGGCGGCGTAGTACGCGGGTTAGCGCACCTCTCAACGGGCTACCCCTGCTCATTTATCTCGTGCCTTAGCCGCCGACGTTAGACTCCCCTGTCAGCATATTCATCTTATCCTTTCCCTTCTTGGTACCTCTGTAGATTAGCGGTTGACATAAGATTATGCACAGTGTCAATTGACACCTGTGCCCAACAGCAACTATAATCCTGCCGAGTTACCAATGCCAAAACGAACCTATCAACCCAAGGTCAGACGAAGGAAGAGAGTCCACGGCTTCTTCTCCCGCATGTTCACGCGTGGCGGTCAGAACGTCCTAAGACGGCGTCGTTTCAAGGGTCGGGAGAAACTCACGGTATAGCTGCATGCAGCCTACTCTATCGTCGCAGCTTACCCCTAGGCTCAATGCAAAAGGAGCTACGTCTCAGGAAATCCAAGGACTTCTCTGACGTCTATCGTCTTGGGCGTTCTTGGGCCAATGACCTTTTAGTGCTAAAGGTGCTGGCCGCCGATGCAGATGGCGTCAGCAGATGTGGGTTTGCCGTGGGGAAGCGGACGGGCAATGCAGTGGTCAGGAACACTATTAAGCGAAGGCTGAGAGAGGCAGTCCGCCACACCCCTGCCAAAT
>JASLXI010000131.1:3453-3773 GCA_030740415.1 Dehalococcoidia bacterium | reverse complement strand
GGCCACCTCGTTTCACCCAAGCTTCCCGCAATTCATTCTATAGCTGACGCAACTTCGGATCAAGGGCGTCTCTAAGCCAGTCGCCGAAGAGGTTTATAGACAGAACAGTGAGAGTGATGGCCAAGCCCGGGAAAAGGGGAAGCCACCAGGCAATCATGATGTACTTTCTCCCCTCTGCCACCATGAGGCCCCAGGACGGCGTCGTCGGCGGAATTCCAGCACCAAGAAAGCTCAGGGAGGCCTCCAAAAGAATAGCCCAGCCAACCTGAAGAGTGGCCAGGACCACCACGGTGTTCAGCAAGTTAGGTAGTATGTGCCTC
>JASLXI010000131.1:0-3443 GCA_030740415.1 Dehalococcoidia bacterium | reverse complement strand
ATCCGCCACGATGAGCAGCCGGACACCTTGGCCCGAGCAACAAAGTCCCGCTCCTTCAAGGACAAGGCCTCACCACGAACCATCCTGGCGAATCGAGCCCAGAGCACCAGAGCAATAACGATGACGACATTGGTAAAACGTGGCCCTAGGGCAACCGCCAGAAGAAGGGCAAACATGATCATAGGAAACGACATGGTAGCATCTGCGGCCCTCATTATGATGAGATCTACCTTACCCCCTACGTAGCCGGAGAACAGGCCCAGAGCCGTGCCGACGATAGCGCCAAGGACAATGGCAATCAGCGATACGGTAACAGATATCCGAGCCCCCCAAATGATCCGGGAAAGTATGTCCCTCCCCAGATTGTCTGTGCCCAGGAGGTTGGTAGCGGAGCCCCCTTCGGCCCAGAAGGGCGGACTCAATGTGTTATGCAAGGAAACAGCATTGGGCGAGTAGGGCGCAATAAAGTTGGCGAGTAGAGCAACAAAAACTAGGGTGCCGAGAACCATGATGGGCACCGTAGGCAGGCGCCTAGCCGTCCTCAATACCGCTCTTGTCTGAAGATGTAAGGGGAAGGCCTTCTTATGAGCCAATTTATGTGTCAATTCATCCACTACCTTGCCAAGCTAAGGCTAACTGTACCTGATTCTAGGGTCTATGTAGGAATAGGCGATATCGACCAGCAGATTCACCAGTACAACGACAGCACTGGCAAACATTACCACTGCCTGAATCACTGGGTAATCCCTGGCCTTGATTGCTTCATAGGCAAGCCTGCCCACGCCAGGCCAGGCGAAAACCGTCTCTGTAACTACTGCTGCAGTAAAGATAGTGGCAAAAGTTATGCCGGCAAAAGTCGAAACGGGAATCAACGCGTTCTTGAAGGCGTGCTTCCATATAACGCGCCACTCAGGTACTCCCTTGCCCCTGGCCATGGTAACATAGTTAGCGCCCAGGGATTCTATCATGGCAGAGCGAAGCAGTCGCGTCATGGCAGCCACAGTGAATCCCCCCAAGACTGCCCCCGGCATGAGGTAATGCCACCAGCCTCCAATCCCTTGAACAGGTAGAAGCCCCAAGCTAACAGCGAAAATCTGGATGAGTATGATAGCTATCCAGAAAGATGGCACCGACTGACCCATCACGGCCACTATAGTAGCTATAGAATCAAGATAACTGCGCCTTCTTGCCGCGGCCAGCACTCCCAAGGGGATCGAGGCCATGAAGGCCATACCCAGTGATAACCCCGCCAATTTGGCGCTTGCGGGTGCCCGTTCCATCACCAATTGCAGAGCGGGCTCCCCCGACCTAACCGAGTTGCCGAAGTCTCCTCTGGCAGCACGGCTGATGAAAGCCCAATACTGAACCGGATACGGCCTATCTAGCTCCAATTCCTTGCGGAGGTGCTCAAAGTCCTCCTGGGTAGCGTCTAGGGGTAAGAGAAGTTCCAAGGGACTACCTGTGGCACGAGCCAGGATAAACACGACGATGCTGATAGCGAATAGCAGCACCAGCATCTGAACCAAGCGGCCAAGAATGTACCTGTGCACTTTCTAGAACCGTCCTTCTAGGCCTGCCTATCCAGCCCGAATGGTTGCCACTTCTTATCTGCAAATGCGGGACGATACCGGGATACGCGGCACGTTGCTGGAACGGAACAAGAACTGGCCTTGTGAGCCATCCACCCCCCAGCTCATGCTTGCCTCTGTCCAAGCCACAACACACAAAACTATGTCTCAACAACCTAATCATGCTTGCCGGTGTACATCTGCTTTGGCCAAAGCCATCGCAGCGATGAAACACTTACCCTGCGATGGCTTCCTGCCAAGCTATCCATACTCCCTCCTCTCAGGGGAGCGTCAAAGGGGAGTTCTCCTTACTTAGCTGGCGTTGCGCTCTCAAACCGGGCAGTGTAGATATTGGACACCATCGGCTCCCAGCTATCAACCTTTTTCCCCAGGGCCCATATGGAATCGTGATGGGCAATTATGAACTCAACGTGGTTATCGACATTAAGACGGTTTAGCTCCTTCAGCAACTCTATCCTCTTCGCTTCATCAAGCTCCTGGCTTGCCCTCGTCCATAGGTCAACAACTTGGTTCCTAATCTCAGCGCTCGTTATCGATAACAAACCGCCGTCATCCCCGTGAACGTAGCCTACCTTGGCCCTGGATACCGCAGAGAGTTGAACGGAATTATTCCAGGTGCCGATTGCCCCCGGCGGATCGAACTCCATCGGCCAATACCTCCACTTGGGTCTGAAAGTGGCGTAATCGATAGGGATTATGTTGATCTTGACATTCCCCATCGCCTCCCAATAGGAGGCCAAAGCCAAATTGACTGTCGGCACCTCAGGGCCGCCGGGCATGGTGAAGGAGTAAAGATTTATGGGGAGGGTCTTGTCCTTCGGCCAGCCAAACTCGAGAAGGCCGTCAGCTAGGAGCTGCTTCGCTCTCTCTGGGTCATAGGGCTGCTTAAGGTGAAGGTCGGGGACATATCCGTCTGCAGCCGGGGTGAAGACATTGCTGTGCCCGCGTACGCCATAGCCAAGCAATAGGTTCTTGATGATGGCATCTTTATCTATGGCAATGTTGAACGCCGTCCTCACCTTCTTGTTGGAGAAGACATAGTCCGTATCCCATATCTTGAAAGGCCACGTAGTGATCGTACTAACGTTCCGCAGACGTTCTATTCCAAACCCTGCGGCCTCAGCCCGGGCACCGAACTCCTTGGGTATTGCCACAATATCGGCTGTGCCTGAGACTAACATCGCCGTCCTGGTATAGTCCTCAGGAATGAGCATAATCCTTAGGTATTTGAACTTAGGCACCGTTCCCCAGTAATCCTCATTCGCCTCGAACAGGATGTAACGGCCTACCTTGCGCTCCACAAACTTCCAAGGACCGCTGCCAATAGGCTTCTTGGCAAAGGCATCGGCCCCGACCTGCTCAAAATAGGCCTTCGGGTAGAAGAAGGTGTCGCCCTCGTAGGGGCTGAAGTTCCAGTGGAGGAGGCCAGAGGGCGCAGTCAGCCTTAACACTACCGTGTACCTATCGGGGGCTTCTACCTTATCGATCATCTTCTTAAGGACGCGGGCACTGGTGGTAATGGAGTCCTCGGAGATATTTCTTTCTATAGAGAACTTGACATCCTCGGAGGTGATCTCCGCTCCATTATGGAACTTCATCCCCTCACGCAAATGGAAGGTCCAAGTCTTTCCGTCCGGGCTCATCTCCCAACTCGTGGCCAGCCCGTAGCTGGAGTCAAAGGTCCCGTCGGAGGCCATCCCAACAAGATCATCGTACATATGGTCGATGTACACCCTGTTTCCTATAGAACCCTTTATGGGATCCAATGTTTCCTTGTGTAGATCGAGGACAGCTACGCGAAGCTCTCCGGAGGGCTTCTCCACCACCGGGGTGGGCTTGGGGGTTACTACCGGG
>JASLXI010000130.1 GCA_030740415.1 Dehalococcoidia bacterium | reverse complement strand
GCCATCTGAAGAGGGTCACTCCCCTGCGGCATCTAAGAGAGTTCAAAGTCGACGACCTGGGTGATGCTCAGATAGGTCAGAGGATAGACGTGGCGATGTTTCAGCCTGGTGATGTGGTAGATGTAGTCGGCATATCCAAAGGTAAGGGATTTGCTGGAGGTATGAAACGCCACAACTTTGCTGGTGGGCCCAAGACACATGGACAGTCGGATCGTGCAAGAGCTCCAGGTTCAGTTGGCGCTGGTACCTCGCCGGGAAGGGTCTTCAAAGGGACTCCTATGGCTGGTCATATGGGATATCGCAGGGTCACCGCCACCAACTTGAAGGTGGTACAGGTGGACCAGGAACGTAACCTCCTGCTGGTGAGGGGGGCCGTTCCAGGGGCCAAGAACGGAATGCTGGTGATCAAAGAGTCTCGGGGTGGGGCGTAGATAATGCAACTTCCCATTTGGAACTCCTCTGGAGAGACGGTGGACATCATCGAGGTAAGCGATAGCTTGTTCGACGTGCCCATGAACCAGGCATTGGTGCACCAGGTGGCAATGTCGCACATGGCCAATGCTCGTCAGGGTACCTCCGCTACCAAGACACGCGGGATGGTATCCGGTGGAGGGGCAAAGCCCTGGCGACAGAAGCATACAGGCAGGGCCAGGCAGGGTAGCAACCGGTCTCCCCAGTGGCGAGGCGGTGGCATTGTCTTTGGGCCTCACCCACGAGATTTCTCACAGAGCATTCCCAAGAAGATGAACCGCGGAGCTATCCGCTGTCTCCTCTCTCAGAAAGCTCGCGAGGAGAAACTGCTCGTTGTGAATGCGATTGAACTCGGTGAAGTAAAGACCAGGGAGATGGCTAAGGTGCTGGCTAATCTGGGAGTAACTACACCAGCCCTCATAGTAACCCGTAGTCCCCAGCCAGATGTAATTCGCTCTGCTCGAAACCTGGGCCGTGTGAAGACCCTTCCAGCCCCTCAGATAAACCCCGTAGACTTACTGCATCATGACCGTGTTGTGATAACAGTTCAGGCGGTGCGACGGGCCGAGGAGTTGTGGGCCTCTGTAGACGTTCAGACAAGCGAGAAAGCTCCAGCCCAAGGTGGAGAATAACGAGGTGGCACTACACATATTTGAGGTTCTCCGTAGACCACTGATCACAGAGAAGAGTACCATTCTGCAAGACGGGCATAACAAGTACGCTTTTGAGGTGGACTCCCGGGCCAATAAGGTCCAAGTGAAGACGGCTGTGGAGGAATCCTTTAGCGTCAAGGTGACTGAAGTAAACATGCTTACCGTCAGGGGTAAGAGGAAACGGTTCGGACGAAGGTTGGTTCAGAGACCCTCCTGGAAGAAGGCCCTCGTGAGCCTTCAGGCCGGGGACAAGATTCAGCTATTCGAGGGAGCTTAGGTGCCATTAAGAAACGTCAAACCCACATCTCCAGGTCGGCGGGGCGTTGTCCTCCCGTCCTTTGAAGAGATTACCAAGGTGCGGCCTGAGAAGTCCTTGCTGGCCCCTCTGCGCAAGAAGGGAGGAAGGAATGCTCAGGGTAGATTGACCGTTCGCCATAGGGGAGGGGGCTCTAAGCGAAGACTGAGAATAATAGACTTTAAGCGGGACAAGATCGGGGTTCCCGGTAAAGTGGTTGCCATTGAGTATGACCCCAATCGATCTTCTCGCCTTGCTCTTATCCAGTATGCCGATGGGGACAAGAGGTACAATTTGGCCCCTCAGGGACTGATTGTGGGAGCCAAGATCGAGGCTGGCCCCGACGCTGAGATAAAGGTGGGCAACGCCCTTCCCTTGAAGCTCATCCCGTCGGGAAGTCCCGTGCACAACGTTGAAATGTATCCTGGCAGAGGAGGTCAACTCGTGAGGGGGGCTGGTACCTCGGCCCAGGTGCTCGCACGGGAGGAGAGTCACGTGTTGTTGCGGATGCCCTCTGGAGAAGTGCGCCGATTGAACCCGGAGTGCATGGCTACCATTGGGCAAGTGGGTAACGTGGACCATAAGAATATCAAACTGGGTAAGGCAGGCAGGAAGCGCCACATCGGGCGCAGACCTGAGGTGAGGGGAGCTGCCATGAATCCCAGGGACCATCCCCACGGCGGAGGGGAAGGTCGCTCAGGAATTGGAATGCCAGGGCCCAAGACTCCCTGGGGTAAGCCAGCCCTAGGGTTCAGGACCCGTCGCAAGAATAAGGACGGCAGCATGATTGTAAGACGTAGGAGATAGAGGATGTACGTGATGGGAAAGGAAGTTAGGGATGTCTAGATCAATCAAGAAGGGACCCTATGTGCATCCCAAGCTGATGAAGAAGGTAGAAGCCTTACAGAGGAGCGGGGTCAAGGCCGTAATCAGGACTTGGTCCAGGGCTTCCATGATAATGCCCGATATGGCTGGCATGACCATTGCTGTACACGATGGTCGCAGGCACGTGCCGATTTTCGTCACAGAGAACATGGTGGGCCATCGGTTGGGGGAGTTTGCCGCTACTAGGACCTTTAGAAACCACTCCTCCAAGTCCGAACGTACCACCCAGGTGAGAAGGTAGGCATATGGAATGGCTGTAAAAGCTGTGGCCAAAAACGTGAGCGTTTCCCCGAAGAAGATGCGTCGGGTGCTCAAGACCGTCCGGGGACTGAAGGTGGAAGCTGCCCTGCAGATTCTCGGCTTCCTACCTACGCCGGCGGCCCGCGAGGTGGCCAAGGTAGTGAAGTCTGCTGCCAACAATGCTGAGAACAACAACATGATGTCGCAGGAGGACCTCAAGATAGTCACTATTCATGCCGATCCTGGGGTTACTTTACGCAGGTTTAGGGCCAGGTCAAGGGGCAGGGCAAGCCGGATTCTAAAGCGCACTTGTCACGTCACAGTCCTGGTTGACGAAGAGGAGGGCTCCTAATGGGTCAAAAGACTCATCCCGTGGGATTTCGTCTGGGCATAATCAAAGATTGGCAGGCCAAGTGGTTCGCGAGCAGACCCTCCCAGTATCGCGCACTGCTGCAGGAAGACTTGCAGATACGCCAAACCATTATGTCGCGTCTTCCGGAGGCTGGCATCTCCAAGGTAGAACTTGAAAGAGGTGCTCAGGAGTTGGTGGTTACCATCCACTCTGCAAGGCCAGGCATCGTAATTGGCCGGGGCGGGCAACGGGTGGAGGATATTCGGAAGACCGTCGAAGAATTGTCGCACAAACGGGCCCGTTTGAATGTGCAGAAAATCAGTCAGCCGGAGTTGGACGCCCAGTTGGTGGCCGCGAGCATTGCCGAACAACTCGGACGTAGAATTGCTTTCCGCCGGGCTATGCATCAGTCTGTAGGCAGGGCAATGCAGGCTGGGGCCTTGGGCATAAAGGTCATCTGTTCAGGCAGGCTGGGAGGGATTGAGATAGCACGTCGAGAGAAGGTCATGCAAGGGCGTGTGCCTCTGCACACCCTCCGGGCGGACATAGACTATGGCCTGGCGGAAGCCCGCACAGCTATGGGGCGTATTGGGGTGAAGGTATGGATCTACAAGGGCGATATCATGCCGCAACCCAAGGAGGTAGGGGTTGAGACAGAGGATGAGGGGGAGGATGAGGAGATGCGATTGATCGAAGTCACCGTTGGAGGACAAGAAGAGTCCTCGGAGGAATCGCAGGATGTTGCAGCCGAAGAGAACCAAGTTTCGGAAAATGCATAGGGGCCGTCGCCAGGGCAGCGCACAGGGTGGCAATCGAGTGGACTTCGGCGATTTTGGCCTCAAGGCTACTTCCGCCGCTTGGGTCACGGCGCGGCAGATAGAGGCCGCT
>JASLXI010000012.1:7164-10300 GCA_030740415.1 Dehalococcoidia bacterium | reverse complement strand
ACCTCATGTCTGAATTGTCTGAATTCCGTAAAGGCAAGAACATCTTCTTTAAGCAGGACCACCATTCGCCGCTGCCCGAGGGGCAATAGGAGACCTACCGCGGCCTGAATTACTATGAGGAACGCCCTGACCTTCGATACAGCACCGATTTGAAGCGATGCGAACACGCGGAGGGAGTGGATCTACAAACCAGTACCGGCAGCATCGCCTCGTACCCAAGGTAGGGACGCATGTCATTGGATGTGGAGGGCAACATGGTTGATCTGAACATAATCAAGGACCAGAGAAGCGACAAGCTCTTTCTTCCCTTCGCGAATGCTACAGACGGCAATGAGACCTACCGCACTGGCCTCTACCTGGAGATAGAGATGTAAAGCAATGGGCAACTGCTGGTAGATTTCAACTACGCATACAACCCATACTGCGCCTACAATGAGCACTGGAGCCATCGTTTGACCCTGGCCAAGAACAGGCTCAGCGTGGCAATACGTGCAGTCGAGGGTCTACTCGAGGCGCACGGTGACTAGCAGGCCAGTCGAAAGATGAGCGTGGCCTCAGGTTGTGCTCTTGGGTACGTTGATTTGCACAGTAGGTGCTCGAGTGTTACGAGGACAGGTAAGGCGGGCGTTGTTCCGAGGGCAGACTGCCATAACGTCGGCTATGCTCCCTCATGGTGCACCTGTCCATGACTACAAGCACTCCGGCTTCCGTCGCCTTCTTGGCCGCTTCCTCGTGGACGATCTCCAACTGCATCCAGATGTACTTGGCCCCGATCTCCAGGGCCTCGTCCACCACCTGAGGCACAGCCTCCGGGCGACGGAATATGTCCACCATATCCACCGGTTCCGCGACAGACTTTAGGTCGGGATAGCTCTTCTCTCCCAACACCTCGTCCACGGTAGGATTAACCGGGATTATCTTATACCCCTGTGCTTGCAGGTATCGGGCGACATCGTAGCTATCCCGTTCCGGATTTGGGGACAGGCCAACAACTGCTATAACCTTGCTCTGCGTTAGCTGCTCTTCCACCGGATCCATAATCGCCCCCTGAGATACCCTCATAACTTTAATGAAATTATAGCCGCGAGACCCAGGACTGCAAAGGGTCGATCCCGAAAGTCGACAGCGCGACCAACTTAATCGACCTCTTACAGGTAGCTTAACGTCCACCAGGGCACGAGTGAGAGCGGGGACTATCTCTGCCTAGTCTCCGACTACGTCGAAGTCAGCGGACTTGAAAGTGGGGACTTCAGGGTCGTTGTTGGTTGCTATGATGTGCTCCGCGTTCCTGTCCCTATGATGTGGTTCGCTGCGCCTGAAACACCAACGGCGATGTAAAAGCACGGGGTCACTGCTTTACGCGTTATCCTCAACTGGAGTTGGATAGGAAGCCAAGGGGCGGTGGAGACTCTCAATGTTGAGGCCAAGGCTTCATCCAGCACTTCCACCAGCTCTCGGACGAGCAGATGAAGCCGTACGTTTGGTCGCCGGACCCGGACGACGTCGCCTAGCACAGGAAATGAAACAAGCACAGAACGGGGCCACTACCTAGGCCAAGCAAGTAGAGAGATATCTTGTTACCCCAAGATCACGCCTTGAGTCCTCCTAGACATCGTCGGGCAGCTTGGCATACAATCCATAGCGTTGCTACACAGGCTTAGCCCATCTTGAAGGAAGAAAATCCCCAAATGGAAATAGCTCCCGGAGTCCACAACATAGAGGGCGTCACTGGTAGTAATGTTGTGCTTCTGGCAGACGAACAGATGGTGGTCGTGGATACGGGTCTCCCCGGAAACGGAGATACCATCGTCGCATACATCAAGAAGATTGGCCGGAGTGCCAGCGATCTCCGCTGGATTCTGCTCACCCATTTCCACTTCGACCATTCCGGCAGCGCCGCCGAGCTCCACGACCTGACGGGCGCACAGATCGTAACCCACAAAGCTGAGACACAACCCGGACCCGACGGCAATCTGCTGCTCCGCAAGGGTGACGAGGGCGAGGCTCCGCCCAGGTGGTACCGCTGGGCACAACGGTTTGCCGACGGTAACGGTGGTAGGCGCAGGCCGCAAGCGGTGAGGCAGTTCCCCGACACGCCTGTCCATGAGACCATGGATGATGGCGACGTGATCCCGTGCCTGGAAGGATTGCGGATTATCCACTCTCCCGGCCACACCCCAGGAAGCATTTCCCCTTTGCTGACAGGCCCCGAAGTGCTCTTTCTAGGAGACTCCGTTTTAAACAACGTAGACCGTTTGAGCCGCCCGTTGATGTGGGACCGCTCCAAGCGCCGTCAGTTGGATGCCTCGTTGCACGCACTGCGAGACTTGGAGGCTGATCTGGCGTGCTTTGGTCACGGCCCTCCCCTGACGGAGGATGTGATGGACAAGGTGCGTGGCCTTACCGACCGTCCCTACGACCTACCCACGTGGCGTATTGCCCTCAAGAATTGGTCCACCCTGCGACGGTGGCGATCCAACACTCGACGTCCTGGTCGTTGGCAAGGCGGAGGGCCGTAGAATACCAAGCCTCCGCTTATACCACGGGAAAACTGGGTAGCCCTCCCCTCAGCCTCTGCCTCGTCCGCTAGACTCGTCCGCCGTACAAACTTAGGCCAGAGCCGCGTCGCCGCAAAGGCCATTGCAGCAAGGACGGCCAGCATGAGGCTGGAACGTTCGATACCGTCCAGGAAGTCGTCGGCCAACGTCTGGACTACATCCAGACCCTTCTCCACTGCCAGTAGCTGGGTTGGACTTGTCATGTCCTGCATCACGTCGGCCCGCAGATCATTGATCCGGCTCTGCCCAATCGAGCTGTACACGGGACCGGAGGCAGCAAACATTATGGCTGACGAGATACCCAGGGTTGCCGCCGCCCAGGCAATTCTGCCTCGCCAGTCTCTACCGCCCAGCACACCGATGAGTGCCAGTAGCACTACCCATAGAATGTAGACAAGAAACCCCAGATTCCTGGCCCTATTGAGTTGCTCTCGAAATGTGTCCAGGTTGTCCAATACTGCTCCATCTTCGACATCCGCCAGGTCCTCCCGGAGGTCTACATCCGAATAGCTCAAGCCATCGCTCAGGGCAGCGCGCACTTCGTCCAACACATTGGAATACCCCTCACTTAAATTCTC
>JASLXI010000012.1:0-7154 GCA_030740415.1 Dehalococcoidia bacterium | reverse complement strand
CGGAGTTCAACGTCGGTATAGGTCCAGCCCTGGCCCATAATCTCCCTTAGGTTATCCAGGGCGTTCAGACTACTTGAGTCGGCTTCTCCACCCAAGGCTCGCCGCAGGTCGGTCTCGGTATAGACCATCTCATCCGGAATCTGGCTACCAATCATCTCACGCACTCCGCCGGTGACATCTATGTCCAGGAGGCCCATCAACGACCCGACTTCGACTCCCACAGGCACGCACTCAGGCAGTTCATTCAGGGACGGGAAACCCCCAGAGAAGGGCAGTTGGCCGATTTCACATTCGGGCAGTGCTTCTACCAGTGCGTTCAGCTTGGACTCGGCCAGGTCCTCGATTATAGTGAGAGCAATCTCTCTGCGATCTCCTAGGGGAATCACGGCCTGAAAGCTATCCGTCTTGGCTATGAGATAAGGCCCAACCTCATCGATGACGCCTAATGCTCGCTCTTCCAACCAGGACGAAGGGACAAGCTCCCGCATAGCTGACACAACCTCCTCTTGCGTAATATTCACCCCGAAAGGCAGCGTTGTAAACTGAGATAGTCTTCCCTCCAGCATGGGGTCTACCAATTCATCGAACAGAAGCTCAAAGAAGTTGGCCTTCATGAGGAGAGACTTCATCTCCTCTAGGGCCACATCGGCTCGATCGGCCAACTGGAGGTTCACCTCAAAGGTGTCCTGGCCACCTACCATGTAGGCCGTGACCTCGTCCTGGGCTAGATAAACCTGGTCCTTGACCCAGTCCTCTGGTGCAATCCTTTGCACAGCACCGCTTATATCCTCGCTGGCAAGGGATATGTTGAAGGGCAGAGCCCCGCCTTCGGACAGAACCTTATCGATCCCAGGAGTCACAAACTCGTCGAAAACGAGGTCGTACACCTGGGCCTTTCGCACCAGCGACTTCACTTCCTGGGTGGTCGTAGTTACCCGTTCCGAGACCGGCACCCTGATCTCGAAGCTATCCCACTCTCCGGTAATGTAGCTGCCTGCTTCGTCGATGACCTGCTCGACCTGTTCTTGAACCCAGACCGGAGGGAAGGCTTTACCGAAGGAGGAGACGATATCATCCGTGGTCAGAGACATTGATTCGAGAGGGCTTACGTTCAGGGTCTCTGAGAAGGAGTCCAGGATCTTGCTATGGAGTTCCTCTATGCCAGACGTAGGCAGGTCCACAAGTAAGAAATTATATATGTCCGCCTTCGCCAACTGGTCCTTGTAGAAATCGGGTTCCAAGAATGTCTCACCTACCCTAAATATAATGAGCGTGAGGACAAGAATTACAAAGAACACCAGTCCCAGAGGTATAACGAGGAACCGTCTTACCCAGATCATCTATCTTAGCACTCCCGAGCAATCGCTATTACCGAGTGAGCGCGGTGCCTTTCTATTGACGATACTAAGTTTGTACGTCGTAGTTTAGCACGGGGAGGTTAAAGGAAGGGTTGAGCAGGTGCCATCAACCCAACGCCTTCTCCAATCCACCCTTCCAGGCGGCCTCCAACTGGTCCAATGGTGCATCTATAAGCGGAGGCAATGAAAAAGTGGCCCGACCAACCGAACCAAGCTGCACCCAGGGCACATCCTGCTCCGAGGCCAGCTTCTCTACTGCAGCCAGATCATCGGGAGCCAGGGACACGACAATACGAGACTGGGCTTCGCCAAACAGCGCCGCATCCCATCCACTATTAATAGAGAAATTACCATTGAAGCCGATGCCGCCGGCAAGGCACGACTCCGCCAAGGCCACGGCCAACCCGCCGTCGGCACAATCGTGGGCCGAGTGGAGCAGCCCTTCTTCGATGGCCCTGCGGCAAAGACGTTGTACCCTTACCTCCAAGACCAGGTCTATAGATGGGATACCAGCCACTTCCCCATGGACCTCCTCCAGGTATGCACTCCCTGAAAGGTACCGGGCATCATCCGACACTTCCGCGGCCCCTAGGAGGACCACGAGATCACCCTCGTCCTTGAAGGCCGTGGTACATCGCTTCTCCGCGTCCTCCAGCAGGCCAAGGGATCCGACCACTGGAGTAGGCCATATTGCGTCCCCCCTAGTCTCGTTATACAGGCTTACGTTACCGCTTATTACAGGCACACCCAGCGCCTCACAGGCCTTGGTCATCCCCTCTATGCACTGCTCCAACTGGTAATACACCTCCGGACGCTCCGGGTTCCCGAAGTTGAGGCAGTCGGTGATGGCAAGGGGTTCGGCACCGACACAGGTCAGATTCCGACATGCCTCGGCCACCGCGATGATTCCACCCACAAAGGGGTCAAGATAGCAGTAGCGGCCATTGCCATCGGTGCTCATAGCTATGCCTTTGCCTGTGCCCTTAACCCTGAGCACCGCGGCGTCTCCACCTGGGGCTTGCAGCGTGTTGGTCTGCACTTGGTGATCGTACTGCCGGTATATCCACTCCTTACCAGCAATGTCTGGGAAAGAGAGCAGGCGAAGCAGTATGGACTCGGCGCTTTCAATCGGAATTGGCAGGGCCTCCAGGTCGAGGCCTTGCGTCTCCCCCATGTAAGCTGGCTGTACCCCCTGGAGACGATAAAGCGGCGGGTCTGTGAGGACATTGACTGGTAGAGATGCTTCCAGGCTGTCGCCGTCGTAGACCCTCACCAGCCCGTCCTCTGTGACTTCGCCGATGACAGTGCTCTCCAGATCCCACTTGTCGAACACCTGTGTCACGGCTTCCTCATGCTGGCTGCTCACCACCACCAACATCCTCTCCTGGGACTCGGAGAGCATCATCTCGTAGGGTGTCATTCCTTCTTCTCGGCGGGGCGCTCGTTCAATGTTAATGATCGCTCCGGATCCGCTCCGGGCCACAGACTCCACCACTGTGCTGGTGAGTCCTGCTGCCCCCAGGTCCTGCATGGCGAGGATGTATCCAGTGTCCAGAGCCTCCAGACACCCCTCTATCAACACCTTCTCCAGAAAAGGGTTGCCCACCTGGACCGTGGGGCGCATCTCCCTTTCCTCTTCAAAGGTACGTGAGGCCAGCCCTGACGCGCCGTGGATACCGTCACGTCCCGTGTCCGCACCCACTAGGATCAACAGGTTGCCCAGACCGGAAGCGCTGGCCCTGACCATGCGGCCTTTTTCCACTAGGCCGACGCACATTGCGTTAATCAGCGGATTTCCCGAATAGGAGGTGGAAAAAGACACCTCTCCACCTACGTCCGGAACGCCGATGCAGTTGCCATACCAGGAGATACCAGCTACCACGCCGCGGAAGAGGCTGCGGTTCTGGGCCTGGTCCAGAGGACCAAAGCGGAGGGAGTTGAGGAGGGCTATCGGCCTTGCCCCCATTGCGAAGATGTCCCGCACTATCCCACCGACTCCCGTGGCCGCGCCCTGAAAGGGCTCCACGGCCGAGGGGTGGTTGTGGGACTCGACCTTCATGACGACGGCTAGCCCATCCCCAATGTCCACGACACCTGCGTTCTCGGCTCCCGGCATCACCAGCAAACGAGGGCTTTTGGAAGGAAGCTGCCTCAGGAGCAGCTTGGAGTGCTTGTAGCCACAGTGCTCGCTCCACATCGAGCCGAACATTCCCAGCTCCAGGGAATTGGGTTCTCTACCAAGGCGTTCGACGATCGCCTTGTACTCCACTTCGGAGAGAGCTATTTCGTCCAGTGTTTCTTTGGATATTGGCATCTCTTGCCTTTTTATCCCTATGGGAAAATTCCGTTGAATGTTATGCGAGTATTCATACCACAACCCTCAGCATGGACTCGAAGATGAAACGACCGTCCGTACCGCCCAGGGCCGCCTCACAGCACCGCTCCGGATGGGGCATCATACCCAGCACGTTACCCCGTTCGCTGACGATGCCAGCGATGTTCTCCAGCGAGCCGTTGGGATTGGCCTCGACAGTTATCTCACCTTCAGGCGTGCAATACCTGAAAGCAACCTGCCCGTTCGCATTAAGAGAGGCCAAGGTGTCCGAGTCAGCATAGTAGTTGCCCTCTCCGTGGGAGATGGGTATATGCAGTACCTGCCCCTCCTGACAATCAGACGTAAAAGAAGTACGGGGATTTTCCACATGCAGATCGACCCACTGGCAGCGAAACTGGACGTGATTGTTTCGAGTCAGCACACCGGGTAGCAGACCGGCCTCGCACAGTATCTGGAAGCCGTTGCAGATGCCCAGCACCAGGCCGCCTCTATCGGCAAAACGCTCCACCTCCTCCATCACAGGGGAGAAGCGGGCGATAGCGCCTGTTCTGAGATAGTCACCGTAGGAAAAGCCACCAGGTAGAACCAGGCAGTCCAGGCCGGACATATCCCTGTCCTTGTGCCACACGTACTGTGCATCCTGGCCCAGCACCGATTTGGCGACGTGGTAACAGTCGCCGTCACTCCATGTCCCTGGAAAAACAACGATGCCGAACTTCATGTGCTACCCCCTGGGAAAGAAGAAAAGCACCCATCAAACTTCAAGGTGCTTACCTTCCACAAGCCCAGCCACGCAATTTGATGATTTGATAAAATTCTATCTTTATGGTGCTTCAAGGAGCTTTGTCACTATCTCGTTGACCACCGACCCCTCAGCCTTTCCCTTTACCTGGGGCATCAGCTTTCCCATCACTTTGCCCTTGTCTCCAGGCCCCTGAACTCCAATTTCCTGAATGACTCCCTGGATCAGGGCTGTAAGTTCTTCTTGGGTTAGCTGTGGAGGAAGGTAGCGCAGAAGAACGGCAAGCTCGGCTTCCTCTCGCTCGACCAAGTCCTCCCGTTGACCCTTGCGGAACTCGTAGATGCTCTCCCGGCGTTGCCTTACTTGCTTGGATATAACACCGACTATTCCCTCGTCATCGTCCAGGGGCTTTTGAAGAGCTATCTCCTCGTTGTGAACATCCGAGCGGACTGACCGGAGCACCATGCGCCGAAGTGCATCCTGTTCCCTGATAGCCTTCTTCAGATCCTCATCAAGACGCTCTTTTAGCCCCATGCTAGGAACCGTATCTCCCTACCGACGTCCGTTAGTGGTACCAACGGAACTGGTAGTGCGAGCGCTCTTGCGCCTCTTGGCCGCTGCCTTCCGTTTGCGCTGCACGCTGGGTTTCTCGAAGTGCGACCGTCTCCGCGCTTCCGAAAGGATCCCATCCATCTGCACCCTCTTGCTGAAACGCCTCAATAGGCTGTCGAAGGTCTCACCCTCTCTCACGACCACCTGAGACAAACTCTCACCCCTTTCTCTCAAACAAAGAGACCCAGAAACAGGGCCTACTTCCAAACATGCCAGGTACGCGGACACCTTCCAAGGATGCCAATTATATAGACACCCCCCAGTTAGTGTCAAGGCAACTTCAGGAACAACGAGCTATCTAGACCTAGCCCACATTGTATGGTAATTCTCTCCTGTTATCACCGCGGAAAGCTCCTCCATTTCCAGTTCATACATCTCCTCCAGGACCTGGCCGCACTCCTGTACCGCCTCTTTATATCCAGAGTCGACAAACCGCTCCAGCACCTTTCGCCAGACCCCCAGGTGCACCAGGCTTTCAACGTACTTTGGCCAGGGGACAACCGTAATTGCCTTCGGCCTTGGGAAATGGGGTCGCAGTCTCCTTAGAACGCGGTTCCGTTCCTCGGGAGTCGATGCCATGGGCACGATCCTTATCATGGGTGGGTCTTCCCAGGTAAAGCGAGTGTCTATGAGGATGGTCTTCCGCAGGAGGGGAAAATAAATGGATATGACATCCGCACTATTAATGTTCTTGAGTAGCTCTTCCAGGTCTATGCGGAAATCGCCATCCATCCAATACCACCTCACGAACTATCTTTGCTCACCTAGCCAGGAGTTCCTTGACCTTCCGGTGGAAGGCGGGAAGCACATCTTCCCACCGTCCCACCACTCCGAACTCAGCTTCCTTGAATATCGGAGCCTCGGCATCCTTGTTTATGCAGGCGATGTGCCTCGAGAAGGACACTCCGGACATGTGCTGGCTTGCCCCCGAGATGCCTACTGCAAGATACAACTCCGGTGCCACCTTCTTGGAGGAAATGCCGAGTTGACCCACCGTATCGCAGTACCCTTCATCGCAAGCGCCCCGGGTGGCCCCCACAGCTCCCTTCAAATCATCGGCCAACGCCTCCAGGACACTCCAATTCTCGGCACTGCCCAAGCCCCTTCCTCCACCCACCACTATGCGGGCATCCTCCAACCTCATCCCTTTAACCTCTATTGTAACCCTGTCTACAACCCTAGTCCTGGCTATGGCAGAATCGATGTCCACGGTTACCGGGATAACTTCCCCGGTTCGCGCAGAATCAGGCGGCAATGCTTCCTGGGACTTTGGCCGTACAGTGGCCATTGCGAGTCGGCCCGTACCACAATTCACCTCTGCAATAGCCTTGCCTCCATACACAGGCCGCGTTGCAACCAGAGCATCGGTTCCAGGATCGATGTTGAGTTCCACACAGTCCGAAGCCAGGCCACTCTTTAACCTCCAGGACAGACGCGGAGCCAAGTCCCGGCCCAGAGGCGTAGCGCCGAGAATCAGCACGTCGGGAGCCAGGTCTTTGCACAGTCCTTCAAGGACATTGGCATAGAGTTCAGGCTGGTATTCCTCGAGGATCGGAGCGTCCGCGGCGTAGACATCATCCGCTCCCTGGACAAAGGCCTGTTTGGCCGTCTCTCCGATGCCACTGCCCATAAACACGATGGAAAGCCTACCACTAAGCACGTCAGCCAGCCTGCCACCCGCCCCAAGCAACTCACCAGTGATACCCGCCACCTTCCCATCCACCATCTCTCCTACCACCAGAACACTTGTTTTATCTTCCACTAGATTATCCTCAGCTCCCGCAGCCTCAGGGCCAGTTTCTCGCCAGCCTCGGCGGGTGTCTCTCCCTCAATGATCTCGCACTCCCCGACTCTCTCTTCCACATACAGCAGGCGCACCTTCGTCAAAGCCCCCGCAACACCTACCCTAGAGGTGTCTATTCCAAGTTCACGGGCATCCCAGATTTGCGGCTTCTTTCGTCCCGCAGCCATGATGTCACCTAGCTTGGGATAGCGAGCTTTGCCTACGCCATTGCCAGTGGTTACGAGAGCGGGTAAGGAGGCCTCTACCGTCGCTGTGACATCACCAACAGTGCGCTCTCCGCGTATCTTGCCATCGACTATCTCC
>JASLXI010000129.1:3434-3824 GCA_030740415.1 Dehalococcoidia bacterium | reverse complement strand
TGTCTGGCATGTCATTGCTGCTCTCGTTTATTAGGGTAGGCCTCAAGAATATGCCTACCGAGTTGTATCTAATCCCCGCCTGGGACTCCTGTGCGCTAGGTGCCAAAGCGAGGACGTAAGCTCCGTAGGGTTGTTGTGAGGTAGGGTCTTATTAACCTTTTGGAGTGAATCGCTCCGATACTGGCAATTCCTGGGAACACTATTGCCTCTCCTGCTCCACTAGAAGTGCCTATGGGCCGCGTAGGCATCAGGTCTACTGTGTGGACCAACACTGAGCGCATCCCATTTGTCTCATAAGGTCTCCCGATCCCGTAGCTCTGGTAGCCGCCAACGCAATAGCGTCATCACTAGTAACCCGCTCCCCGTCAACAAAGCCAGAGCCACCTGGGT
>JASLXI010000129.1:0-3424 GCA_030740415.1 Dehalococcoidia bacterium | reverse complement strand
ACTGGCCCCAATGCCGATGGCTATGGCCCCCATGGCGCGCCCGCGCATCTCGGGGGACACAGCTCGTAAGGCTATTGTTATCTGCATGGTGGCGAACCCAGATGTGCCAAGTCCAGCCAGAAACAATAGGATTACGGATATAATGTACACCTGGGAGAAGGCGAAGAGAAAAAGAGCTGCAAGCATGAGGCTAGCCCCCAAGGAGTAGACCGTCCCCTGACGGGAGACTCTGTTGGAGGCAATCACCAGAGAGCCTGTCAACGCCCCCATCCCGGCGGAGGACATCAGGACCCCAAAAAGGACCTCACCAACGCCAAGGACGTCTCTGGCGATAACTGGCACCATCTGCATATATGGGAATCCAAAGAAGTTCAGCACTACTGTCACTAAGAAAGTCGCCCAGATGGTTCGGTTTGCCCGCACCACCCGGACGGCCTCAGCCACTTGGGAGACTATGCTATTTGGGGGCGGTGAATACCTGGTAGTACCCACCCTGGCCAAGGACAAAATGACAGCGAAACCGACGAGGTACATGGCTACCATAACTGCATAGGTGCCTGAGAACCCCACCAGCGAAATCAGACCTCCTCCGAGTAATGGCCCCAGCATCATGCTTCCTGTCATGGAAGCTGTGTCCAAGGAGATAGCGTTGACGAGCCCCGCGGGAGTGAAAAGCTCTGAGTAGTATGAGCGCCGAGCCGCAAAGTCCAGTGTCCAGCCGGTTCCTGTGAGGAAAATGGCCAGGTAGACATGCCACACCTCCATATTTCCGGAAATGAGAAGCGCCAGAACGGAGCAGCCGACAATTAGGTTGAGGCCCTGAACCCCTAACAGTACTCTCACCTTACAGAAGCGGTCGGCCAGACTTCCCGCCACTAAGCCCAGTGACAACATGGGCAACATCCGGCTGACACCTACCAGAGCCACCTGAGATGGGGAGTCGGTGATCTCCAGGACCAACCAAGAGAGAACCACCAACTCCATCATTCTGGCTGCATACAAGAACCAGTTCGTCCACCACAGCCTAGCATAGGTCGGATGGGTTAGGGCTTGGAACGTTTGGCCTCTTACATTCAGCGACCGCGCGAGAGATAGTATAGGGGTGCGCAATAGTGTTCAACTTTCCTCTAGAATGGGGCCATTCTACCTTGGCTTTAGCTTAATGCCAACGCAACTGTATTCTGCGAACTGAGATAGGCGCTTCAAAGAGGGTAATGATTTACCCGTGAGTCCCCATCTGGGCTGGGTCTTGCAATAACGGACATCGCAGTACTTTACGATTTGTCTCAGAATCCGAGGGATTTACTCGAACGCTACGCTCATGTAGAACGCCCAGGCATACCCTCAGTCCACCACAGGCCTTGCCAATATTGTCTAGTTGGTCGGTCTACCCATCGGCTGCACCTTCCAACCCCTTGTGCATGCAGGTAAGTCGTAGTAACTTCAGGGGAAGAGTAGCGCAAATGACATGGCGTAAGAGATGAGCACTATTAGACCAACGTCGAATGGCCCTGCTCCCCTTCTTCCGGCACTTCACGAGGCCCAATCGCGTGATGGTTCCCTCACTAGGGAGACGTTGGAAGCGGTGGCCTCGAACATGAGGGTACCGTTCGCTGAGCTGTTCCAGTTGGCGACCTTTTATCATTATTTCCAAGTGGAGGACGCTGACTCGCTTTCCGCAGGGGTATGCCGAGGGCCCATCTGCGCCCTGCCAACCGCGACGCCCGACCATGGAAATGACGCCCGTTCCATCTCGTGCCCCGGCCTCTGCGACCAGCCTATTGCCCAATACGACGCCGGTCAGTTCTTCACCCGACCGGATGGAGTTGGCTGCTTCACCCCTCCAGCTTCCGTTGATTTCGAACAGGCCCTGTTTCAGCACGCGAACAGATCCAGTACACAGGGTCTCGAAGAGTACCGGGGCGTGAGAGGATACCAGCAACTCATTGCCCTGGTACAGGGTGAGTCGGGAGACGCAGCTCTGGACCTATTACAGAACAGCGACCTCACGGGCCGCGGGGGCGCGGCCTTCCCTCTGGCCGCTAAGTGGCGGGCCGTCCAGAATAGCCCTGAGACTATGAAATACCTCATCTGCAATGCAGACGAGGGCGAGCCGGGAACCTTTAAAGATCGGCCGTTGCTGCATCTCACTCCCCATTTACTCCTTGAAGCCATGACCATAGGTGGTTACCTGATAGGGGCAGAGACGGGGATTATATATCTGCGTTATGAATACCCAGAAGGTCAGAAGGTTCTGACCAAAGCCATTGCGGAGGCTGAGGAGGCTGGTCTGCTGGGATCCAGCATCGCAGGCACAGACTTCAATTTTCGGGTACACGTCATTCGAGGAGCGGGCTCCTACGTCTGCGGCGAGGAGACAGTTCTCCTCAACTCCCTGGAGGGTCGAGTACCCTGGCCTCGGGAACGCCCTCCTTATCCTACGGCCTCTGGACTGTGGGGCAAGCCCACCGTGATTAACAATGTGGAGACCTTGTGCCAGGTTCCAGGGATACTGGAGAAGGGTGCCGAATGGTTCCGCTCCTTGGGCCGGGAGCAAAACGTAGGTACCAAGATATACTCCGTGAGCGGCAAAGTTAGGCGGCCTGGCAACTACGAATTGCCCCTGGGTATCACTGCCAGAGAGTTGCTAATGGGATACGCTGGTGGGCCGCCGGACGGACGGACTGTCAAAGCCTTTACGCTTGGAGGAATCTCTGGTGGACTACTCAGGGGTGATATGCTGGACCTTCCGCTGGACTATACCGCTCCTGCTCAGTACGGGGCTTCTCTCGGCTCCGGAGGGCTCATCATGCTAGACGATAGCTGCTGCATCGTTGACTTTGTCCGCTCCTGTATTCTCTTCTATGAAAGTGAGAGTTGTGGCAAGTGTTTCCCCTGCCGAATAGGAACTACACGGTTGCGAGAGCAGTTGGACGGCCTCACGGGCAGAGGGGTTCCCTTGGGGCGTACTAGGGAGCAGATAGATGAGCTCGGATCTGCCATGTTAAGTGGTTCGGCGTGCGGCCTTGGCCAGACTGTTCCGCAGGTGGTGAGGGGAATGTTGAGTCTATTCCCCGATGAGTTCTTGGAACACATGAATGAGCGCTGTTGCCGCGTTGGGGCTTGCCCGCTATGACACAGCAGTCCAAGTATGGGCAATGCACAGACGCTAGGGCCGATGAGGAGACCTCTTCCTCACCCAAAGCCGCCCTGCTTTGTGAGAGGGGGTATTGGTCCATCCACCTTTGGAGCAGGTATGGTGAGGAGGCCAAACCATGAAAGAAACTGCAACGATAGATGGACGGCGTGTGACCATCCAGCCGAGCGAGTCGATCCTAGACGCCGCCGACCGGGCAGGGATACCCATACCCAGGCTCTGCCACGACTCGAGGGTTAGTGCCTCAGCGAGCTGTCGCCTTTGTAT
>JASLXI010000128.1 GCA_030740415.1 Dehalococcoidia bacterium | reverse complement strand
ACACTCGTCCATGTTTCGACCAAATCGGGAGGTGGACCATGCCACGACAACGTCGAAGGGTCGGTCCTTCTGTTTGGCAAGGGCGATCATCCGGTTGAACTCGTCCCGCCGGTAGGTGGTAGTTCCCGAGCGCGCCTGGTCCACGAAGACACTCTCCGCGGGCAGGGACCAGCCCTGACCAGTGATGTATTCACGGCAGCGCTCCAGCTGGTAATCGATGGACTCGCCACCTGTCTGTTCATCGCTGCTGTAGCGAGCATAGATGGCTGCTCTTGTAACGTTCATTGCGCCCTCCATCTGGTCTTGCCGGCCTTCTGGTGTCTCTCGGACAGTTGCCACTCCTCGAATCGCTTGTTCGCCTTCACCACAAACCGCTTGCCTACCGGCACGGTGTCGATCTCGCCCCGTTTGATGGCCCGGATGATCACCTGACGAGACGTGCCTTTAAGGGCAGCAGCTTCGTCTGTCGACAGTAAATTCATCTTTGGTCCCTCTGTCTATTGCGGAGCTATATGATTAACATGAGTTATTCAATAATATACCATATTCACTATCCATTTGCAAGGGTTGTCCTTTCCCTCCCAGACCCCTGGAAGACTTGGATTTTCGTCCCGTCGGTGGGCAGCCTGGGCGTTGAGTTTTGTCGGGAGAGTTAGTTCGGAAATCTTGAGATATGCGTGGAAAAGGATGCAGCTATTTCTGCATCAAGAAACAAAGGCCATCCTCGACGCCATAGAGAGTGGTGCCATAGATGGCCAGAAGGCGGGTCGTAATTTCCAGGTCAGGAGGACGGGAAGTTCGAGAGGTGGCAGCCCAACCCGCGCAGACAGAAGGCTGGACTTGAAGGCCACAGGTCAGGCAGGAGAAAAGGGTAGGTCAAAGGTGAAGGCTACCTGCTGCGGGTCGGCCGAATGGTGCCTTCCCCAGGTTATGCTTCCCCCCTCAGGGGGGGCCGGGGGCATTGCGATGCGGAAGATATAGGGGGACCCATTATTTCAGGCTCCCCACGTGGGTTGGTGGAACTGAGTCCAAGGTATCTTAACCCTTAAGGAAAACCCCAGCGTGGAACAGCCCATCAGTGAGGATGAGAGGTCGGCTCAGATTTGAATGATCGTCTAGGATGAGGGTTTGACCCATAGGGCATGAGAGAACGGGCGTTTCAGGGCCGACTGCTCCACGTGGGGGACGACCGCCGCCGATAGTTAGCTTGTGCATGATTCCCATCTGTCAGGGCGAGTCTTGACCATTACAGCTTTTCACAACCATTGCCTAACGGACTCGTTTCAGGAAAAAATCGTCAAAGCGCCTTCGGCGCTTCAAGGGTAAAAGGGTAAAAGAGCAGAGCGTAAGTACGGTGCCTTCTATACCTGTGGTGGTAGATCAATACCCAAGGGGTTATCTATAAAATTACCTCGCACAACGAAACCCGCCGTTGCCGTACCGATAATCTGGATGGCTGTCGTGGCGGTACTCGCATCGCGCGCGGTAAGCAACGTAGCTCCACGAACCCCCGCGCAACACACGAGTGCTTCCGCCACTCTTGTAGAGCGATGAGGTCCATTCCCACACGTTCCCGGACATATCCATTGCGCCGTAAGGACTTGCTCCCCCAGGGAAACTACCTACTGGGGACGTTTTCTTGTAGCCGTCACCGGAATCACGAATGTTTGCGTTACCCGACCCAAAGCTGTTTCCCCACGGATACTTGCGGTCATCCCTGCCCTGGCACGCTTGCTCCCACTCTTCCTCCGTCGGCAAGCGCTTGCCTGCCCACTCGCAATACGACTTCGCACCATACCACGACACCTCGATCACTGGATGGTTGCCTTTTCTCCACTTTGGGGTGAATTGATTACCCCGCCTTTCGATCAACACGTGCTTACTGTCGTCCTCCAGCCAGGTCACCCCTCCTTCGCTTCGATTGCCCCTTTCATTCAGAAATGCTGTATACTGTGCATTAGTCACCTCATATTTGTCGATGTAGAAACCGAAGTCCGATACGTGAACCATCTCGCCAACTTCTGTTCCACCTGACGGCAGGGACGGTCTTGCCTTTGGGACCGAGGGGGCCGGTTTCCGCTGCCGTTTCAATTCATCAAGCTGTTTCTGCAACTCCTCGGCTTCATTTTTCTGCCGCTCCAGGTCTGCACGTGCCGCCTCTTCTGAGGCCAACTTCTTCTTCTCAGCCTCAAGCTGTGCCTTCAGATTCTCGACCTGGGAGCCGTATTGGTCTGCCTCGGACTGTATCTGCTCCGCACTACTGGTTCCTGCGTCTACCAAATCCGGTAGAACAAACATAAATTCACCCTCACCTGCTGACAGCCTGCCAAACTGGGGCGTCTGGGCATTGTTCGTCTCAACCGACACCGTCGGCTTCAGGTAGTTACCCAGTTCACTGCCAGTCAAAACGCCAAAAGGTGGGTACTTGTCTGCACTGCCTTCCAGGGCTATCAGAAGTGTCTTAGTGAACGCACCGTGCCCTCCTTGCTCTACTACCTGCTCACCGGCACTGCCGGCTGTCACCAGCTGCCTGGAGGGAAACCGTGCTACCTTCTGCATATACTGCCTGTCCCTGGGGTCCATCTCACCGGCACGCATCAGTGCAAGTCCAGAGTAGCAGGCATCGATGGCGTAGAAGACATGCTTGGCTGCCATACGATCAGAGAATTGGCGGACGGTGGTCATAGAGATGCACGTGCTGAACAGGTCAGACTTGTCTCCGTCCACAGGCACGATGTAACCTTCCTGCTTCTCACCAGGCAAGTCCTCTGTCTGGCCATGCCCGGCGAAGTAGATGAAGACGCGATCATTCTCGCCAACCTTCCGTCGCATCGTGTCGCCAAGGAGACGTTCAATATTGGTCTTGGTGGCTTCCTCATCTATGATGTAGGATATGTTTACCTCAGGGAAGCCCAGCGTCATCATCCTGTCCCTGATGGCTCTGGCATCGTTGACGGCATATTGCAGGTCGGGCCACTTGTCATAGTTGTTGATGCCAATGACGACAGCCCACGAGTTGTCATACAGGTCCAGCTGGTCGCCTGAAGGCAGACGCGTGACGACCTTGCCCGCACCGCGGGTTTGCCCGTAACTGGTTGTGCAGATCAGTAGAAGCACCAATATAGAACAGGTTGGCATTCTCATCTCTGGATGCCTCCTCCCTTATGATCGTTTCTGTAATTATACAGTAACCATGCCCCCTGTTGCCGCCAATGTCAACATAGACCTTCGGGCAGGAAGTAGCATGGCCAACCACCTCAGAATGCTATTGACGGCCACCAGATTCCAAAGCACCCTTGGGGCGAGACAGATGTTGCACGGCAACACTTGTCCACACCGTGTGGTTGCAGATATGGGCTGGCAATAGACGGGAGAGGGAATAGCCGCATCCGATATGGGTGCGGCTTTTATTTATGTCTGTTAGCCTGTTTGAATGAATCGAAAAACGCCATTGGTTGGAAAAGTCCAACTGCTAAATACCCAAACTGGAGGAGGAACCATGTCTACTCAGTGGATGAAACACGCGTTGATAGTCTCAGTCCTGACCGTCCTGATGATCCTGCCGGCTTTAGCACAGCAACGACGTACTGCAGCACCGTTACCTGGTCGACCTGCCCAACGGGTTGCTGTAACTATGGGGGACACTCGGTACTCGATCCTTAAGATTGGCCTGGGAATTGATGGGAACCTTGTTCAAGGCTGGCCCGGTCAAGGCACGATAAACTCTCCTTACACCATGGTCTTCCCTCCCGTTATCCACGGAGATGGGCGGAGGAAAAACTCGTTCAGGGCGGAAATTCAGCTCAATCTCCTACAGAATCCCAGTGACTTATACGGAATCTGGATAACACTTCTGGAAAAACCCAATGGCGCAGCGAATACGGCTTTGCGCAA